>CAYTUO010000029.1:0-19976 GCA_964441015.1 uncultured Pleurocapsa sp. | reverse complement strand
TTAGTTAACCCATGCTTGACAAATAGGATTTTGTCTTAACTTGTCACCAATGCTGTTTAGCCGTCTCCAAAGTCATCGCGCTCAGAAAATCCCTTCTAAATCCAAAACAAACCCTGGTAACACATTCTCTCCATTTAATTGAGTCGGATTTTGTAAAACTTCTACTGGTTGTCCGGGTCGATAAATTTCCACTACTTTTCTCATGGGGTCGATCAGCCATCCTAAAAGTGCCCCGTTATCGATGTACTCTTGCATCTTGTCGCGCAAATCTTTGAGAGAATCCGAGGGAGAACGCAGTTCGATGACAAAATCGGGGCATAGAGGAGGGAATGATTGACGCTCCTGGGGAGTGAGAACATTCCAACGAGTTAAACTTACCCAAGATGCGTCAGGAGATCTAGTCGCCCCATTAGGTAAATCAAAACCTGTTGACGAATTGAAAGTTTTACCCAATTGAGTTTGTTTGTTCCAAGCTCGTAGTTGAAAACTAATTTCATCATTGCGCTCGCCTGTCTCTCCTCCACTGGGTGACATAATTACCAATTCTCCGATAGAAGTAAGTTCTAGTGCCGCATCGGGATTAGCTGCCACTAGCTGTTTAAACTGTTCGTGGCTCAAACGAATGACTGGTTCTAGGTTTAGCGTAACCATTGCGCGATCATTCCTGACAGGGTTATCGACGAAATGAGACAAAAATGAGGAGTAAGGGGGTACTCCCTCGTTCTGGGGATAGAACAAATATACCATGTGAGAGGAGAAATGTAAAAGAAGGCATCATTCTCTTACATCGGTTAACTTGACAATGTTAAATTAACACCCGCCATCAGCGGCGATCGCTAGCAGCCGCGCTCACCAAGGATGCACATAAAGGCGAGGGCCGAATGGCACTAAGATGGGGTGGGAGCAACCATCGGCTCAATCGAGTTGGCATAGCTGTCTGGTCTCCTCTTCAAGGTTAACCCTACCAATACCAGACTTTTTGGCTTTTTTGGTCGTAAGCGATCGCGCTTATCTTAGTGCCATTAGGTTCTCAATTCAGTTTGTGAGAAATGCGGGTTTACGCAAATAACGAAGCAATTTTTCGCAGGAAAATCCCAAAAATTTTCCGAGAAAAATGAATCTAAAATACTCTTTCCTACAGCACCCCTTTAGAACTGGGTATCGCATCCGCACGACGAGGATCGATTTCTATTGCCATTCGCATCGCCCTGGCAAATGCCTTAAAGGTTGCTTCAATAATATGATGAGAATTGATGCCGTCTAACTGACGAATATGCAGAGTCATTTGGCTGTGGTTGACCAAAGCTACAAAAAATTCTCTGACTAACTGCGTGTCATACGTCCCGACTCGTTGCGTAGGAATTTGCAACCCATAACTCAAATGAGGTCGTCCTGAAAAATCTAAGGCAACTTGAATGAGGGCTTCATCTAATGGGGCGATAAAATGGCCGAAGCGAACGATACCCTTGCGATCGCCCAACGCTTTTGCTAATGTTTGACCCAGGGTAATTCCCACATCTTCATTGGTGTGATGGTCGTCTATCTCGATATCTCCTGTTGAGCGCACCTCTAAGTCAATCAACCCGTGAGAGGCGATTTGGTGCAACATATGATCTAAAAACGGAATTCCAGTCGCCGCCGTGCAGTGACCCTGACCATCGAGATTGAGGCTAATGTTTACGTCAGTTTCTTTGGTAGTACGGCTAACGGAAGCAGTTCTGGCAGGAAAAGACGATTCGAGATTGGACGAAGTTGGAAGATGAAGATCCCGCGTTTGCATGGCAACGGTATATTGGTTGGCTTTTTCTTATGTCCACGATACCAGTTTTTGAGAACGGGCGAAAAGATCGAAGGTGCGAGTAAAATATTCAGAGAGAATGTTAAAAGCTTTTCATGAAAAGCGATCTACGTAATGCAGATTGCAAGTAGTAGCAACTCTCTCCTAGCGACTCTCCGCCAACGACGACAGCGCCTCGCTCAGTTAAGACAAACTCCTGTCATTTTGTGGTCGGGACGGCCCCTTTCTCGCAATTTTCCTGCCAATCGCTATCCCTTTCGAGCTAGCAGTCATTTTCTCTATTAGACATCTCCAAAAATGAGTTTGAAACCCAAGCCATGCTTGAGTCAATATCTAATTTCTGGAGATGTCTATTTTGCAGGTTTACCTCTCGAAAATGCAGCCATTCGCCTAGACAGTGGCCAACTGGAACTATTTATGGAGGATGCCTCGACTGATAGTGCCCTTTGGCACGGAGAAACGCCTAAACGGGAGGAAATTGCTCAAATTATTGGGGCAGATGCTGCCTATCCTTTAGCCGAATTAGCCTCGCGGACTGCCGATGCTGCGACAGTTGCCGTACAGGATGTCACAACCTATCAACAACAATGTCAACTTTTGAGACGAGCGATCGCGCCATCCAATGCATCAGAAGGAATCGATCTTGAGTTAGCTAAAGCCATTGTTTCTCTAAGATTAACCCACGATGCTCAAGCCTTAGCAGAAATTCGCCAAGCGGCAACCGTAGCGATAGAAGCTCATCTGGCGGGAATGAGAGCGACTTTGCAGGCCAAGAGGGAAGCTGAAGTCAGGGGGGCAATGGAGGGGGTTATTATTGCCCAGAATATGTGCTGTGCCTATGGTAGTATTGTAACGGTACATGGAGAAGTGTTGCACAACGAGCAATATGATCGTCCCTTGCAACCTGGAGATTTGTTGCTAGCAGATGTCGGTGCTGAAACTCAGATGGGATGGGCTTCGGATCTCACTCGTACCTTTCCTGTGTCGGGAAAATTTTCTCCTACGCAACGAGCTATTTACGATTTGGTTTTAGCAGCACACGATGCTTGCATTGCCAAAATGCGTCCTGGCGTAGAGTATCGAGATATTCATTTACTCGCAGCATCAGTTCTGGCTGAAGGATTAGTTGATTTAGGAATTTTGCCAGGAAATCCTGTCGATTTAGTAGAAATGGACGCTCATGCTTTATTTTTTCCCCATGGAATCGGTCATTTGTTAGGTTTGGATGTCCACGATCTCGAAGATTTAGGCGATTTAGCTGGATATGAAGAAGGGAGAACGAGAAGCGATCGCTTTGGATTAGGTTATTTGAGATTAGATCGTCCTTTACGCGCTGGTATGGTAGTAACTATTGAACCAGGATTTTATCAAGTTCCTGCCATTTTAAATTCCCTCAAATTTCGCGCCAAATATGCAGATTTAGTCAATTGGGAACGCTTAGCACAGTTTAATGATGTCAGGGGGATTCGTATTGAAGATGATGTCCTCATCACAGAATTTGGGACAGAAATTTTAACGGCAAAATTACCTAATAGTGCGGATGAAATTGAGGCACTAATGAAATAAATAATCTTCAAAGTAGAAGTTAATTCTTCAGAAATTAAATCGGATTGTTACGATTGTCTGACTAGCTTAAACTTTAGAAATATTTAACCTATACTTTGCCTGATCGAGCTAAAATTGAGAATTTTTTATTGAGCATAATTTTGTTAACCAATCAATAGATTAAGAATTATTTAGATATCAACAAACTATTGTAAACCAGAGTTATTATGCGATTAGGAATTAAATTTTTCTCGTATTTTTTCTTTTATCTTGTCTAGCAATTTGAGGCTAAAAATGTCAGAATTTCATGATTTTCTTAAACACAAATATGCTTACGTTGCTATTGGCGAATTCAAGCCAGGTTGCTTTGCAGAAGCTCAACGACTTTACGAAAAAGCAGTGTCTACTTACAAGCATGGTTTTAAAGGGGCTTTTCTTCTGCAAAAACCAGGAACTGATGAAGGAATTGCCGTTATTATGTGGGAAAAAATCGAGGATATGGAATCCAATCAAAGCGAGACTTACAAGCAACTTTTAAAAGCGATGAATCCTTTGTTTGCGAAGCCTCCGATTACAGATTATTATGAAGTGTGTAGTGAGATAGAAGGAATGGAGAGAAAGGCAAAGGTATAAATGTAGTCATTTGTCCGTTGTTTACTGGTCACTGAATAATAGCACTCATCTTTTCTAAATCGAGAACTTCTGCCAAAGCTTCTTCAGTCATCAGTCCTTTTTCTAGCACGATTTGTCGAAGAGATTTGCCCGTTTCTAAAGACTCTTTGGCAACAGTAGCAGCATTGAGATAACCGATGTGAGGATTGAGTGCAGTAACTAAAGCCAGACTTCCTTCTGCATAAGCCAGACAGCGATCGCGCCTTGCCGTAATTCCCTGCAAACATTGCTGGCTCAGAGCATCAATCGTATTGCCCAGAATTTCGATGCTGTGAATCAGGTTGTAGGCAATCAGGGGCATCATGACATTTAATTCTAATTGTCCCGCTTGGGCGGCCAACGCGATCGCCATATCGTATCCCATCACCTGGAAGCACACCATCGAAGTCATCTCCGCCATGACCGGATTGTATTTTCCCGGCATAATGGAAGAACCAGGTTGAACGGGAGGAAGTTGGATTTCTTTTAATCCCGTTTTCGGGCCCGAATCCATCAGGCGCAAGTCATGGGAAATTTTGACACAATCTTGGGCCAGGTTGCGTAACGAGCCAGAAACATTGACAAAAGGAGCCATACTTTGCATTGCTGCCATGAGATGGGGAGCAGGTTTTAGGGGTTTACCAACTAATTGCGCGAGAATTTGGGCAACCCGATGGCGATATTGGGGATGAGTATTTAATCCCGTCCCTGCGGCACTTCCGCCCAAACCAAGCGAATATAAATCTTCCGCCGCTCGTTCTATTCTCTGGTGATGATCGCTTAAAATTTGTGCCCAAGCCTGAAATCCTTCTCCCAGTCGCACGGGGACGGCATCTTGTAGATGAGTTCTGCCAGATTTAACGATATCTTGGAATTCTTGGGCTTTCTTTTCTAGTGTAGCGATCGCGTCAGCTAAAGCAGGATAGAGAGAATGTTCGAGAGCCAGTAAAGCACCAAGGCGAATCGCAGTAGGAATCACATCATTAGTAGACTGACCGTAGTTTACATGATCGTTAGGGCTAACTCGCTGGTAATTTCCTTTTTCATCCCCTAAAATTTCTAAGGCTCGATTGGCCAGAACTTCATTGACATTCATGTGGTGGGAAGTTCCTGCACCGGCTTGGTAAATATCCACCACGAACTGATCTCTATAATGGCCTTGGAGAATTTCATCAGCAGCTTGCACGATCGCGTGACTAATCTCTTGAGAAATACATTCTAGTTCGCCATTGGCGATCGCGGTGGCTTTTTTAATCAGTACGCAAGCATCGACATAGGTAGTCAAGGGCTTAATTCCGCTAATGGGAAAATTTTCGATCGCTCGTAGCGTTTGAATTCCATAATAAACATCTTCTGGGATTTGTCTTTCTCCCATCGAATCTTTCTCGATGCGGTAGTTTGAGCTAGTTAGTTCAGTCATGGGATTTTAGATAGTATAATTGTTCTTGCCTGAAGCGTCAGCAAAAAGCTATACAAAGCTGCCTTAACTAATATAGAAGGGGAATGAATCTTCAAAGCTTTTATTTTAAGGATTTGTTATGGTTTCGCCTCTACAATCGCCACCTCAAACCGAAATTATTTATCCCGAAAGTGACGGAAAACCTATGGCAGATAACACTATGCAGTTTCGTTGGATCGTAGTCATCCAGCAAAATATAGAGTGGTTATTTGCCGACGATCCCAATGTATTTGTCGCCGGAGATTTACTCTGGTATCCAGTCGAGGGGGACAACAAAACCTGTCAAGCACCCGACGTTATGGTCATCTTTGGTAGACCTAAAGGCGACAGAGGTTCTTATCAGCAGTGGAAAGAAGAAAATATTGCTCCACAAGTCGTGTTTGAAATCTTGTCTCCCAGCAATACCCAAACAGAAATGAACCGAAAACTGGTGTTTTACGATCGCTACGGCGTAGAAGAATACTACATCTACGATCCCAATAAAAATGACCTAGCGGGTTGGTTGCGTTCCCAAGGACATTTAGATGTAATTGACCCAATCAAAAATTGGACAAGTCCTCGACTAAAAATTCGTTTTGATTTATCAGGCGAAGAGTTGCAGATTTTCCGTCCTGATGGAAAACAATTCGCTACTTATGTCGAACTGGCTCAACAAGCCGAACAAGCTGAACAACAAGCCGAACAAGAACGCCAACGAGCCGAACAAGCCGAACAACGAGCAGCTAGATTAGCAGAGCGATTGCGAGCAGCCGGAATCGATCCCCAAGAGCTTGAATAATTCCTATGTTTCAAACCACTCGTCGCCGCTTAGCGCTTTGGTATACTGCTGTCACTGCCGTATTGCTACTATTATTTGCGACTGGCGTTTATTTCTATGTTCGCAGCACCCTAATTGAACGAATAGACGACACTCTCAAGCACGTTGTAGAAGTCGTCAGCCACTCTTTAGTCATTCAATCGCTTCCCGTTTCAGAAGGACGCTATCGGGTTAATGTCGAAGCCAGCTTTCGCCACAATGCGGATGAGGTGGAAGACGATCGCATCGATCTGGAGTGGTTCGATCCTCAAGGAGATTTGCTCTGGTCTACTTTTTCTGAACCGTTAGACATTCCGCTAAATCCCAATCGTAGCGGCGAAACCGTTCATATTTGGGGCGATCGCCTGTTGCGGCAAGTGACAGAACGAATTGAAATTAACCATCACGTCTTGGGTTATTTGCGAGTTAGCCATCCCTGGTTTGAAGTCACCAAGCCAATTCGTCAGTTAGTTCTAGATTTGACAATGGGGATTGGATCGATGATAATTTGCGTCGCTGCCATTGGTTGGTTTCTTTCTGGCATTGCGATTAAACCCGTTCGCGATTCTTATCAAAGTCTGAAACAATTTACGGCGGATGCCTCCCACGAACTCAGAAATCCCATCGCCACTATTCAGACAAACGTACAAATGGCACTAGCCTATCCCGATGCAGAACCTCAACTCCAGCAACGACAACTCAAGGTGATAGAAAGACTAACGAAACGATTGGGCAATTTAGTTAACGATCTCTTGTTTTTGGCACGTTCTGATAGCGGTATGGTACACCCAAATTATCAATCCGTACCGCTCGATGCTTTATTAATAGAAGTCATAGAAGAACAAAGAATAATCGCAGAACAAAAAGGGATTTTTTTATCGCTGCATATTCTTGAACCCGCTTCTGAATTTGATCGCGCCAATGAAGAGATTTTTACGCTTCAAGGAGATTGGGATCACTTAGCTCGTTTGTTTACCAATTTAATTAGTAATGCCTTAGAACATAGCTATTTAACTCAATCCTCTTCTGACTTCCCCCCTTTTGAAGGGGGGATTAAGGGGGGATCCAAAATCCAAAATCCAAAAGAGGTTTCGGTTGAAGCAGAATTGAAACAAATCAAGCGAGATCGCCACGTCTATCTACAGGTGAAAGTCAAAGATACCGGCGAGGGAATTCCTGAATCGGCATTGCCTCATATCTTTGATCGCTTCTATCGAGTCGATCCCTCTCGCAGTCATCCACAAGAAACATCCAATTCGACTGGATCGGGTTTGGGACTTGCGATCGCGCGGGCTATCGTAGAAAATCATCACGGACATATTACAGTGGAAAGCACGCCCCATCAAGGAACCATTTTTACAGTCACTTTACCCATCAATCCTCCCAATTTTAGTTAATTCTTGAAAAAGTCCAAACCTATGAATGCAGAAATTATTTGTGTCGGTACTGAACTGCTACTGGGAGACATCCTCAATAGTAACGCTCAGTTTTTGGCACAGCAGCTAGCTAGCTTGGGAATCCCTCACTACTATCAAAGCGTTGTCGGCGACAATCGAGAACGACTGCAACAAATTATCGATATTGCTAGCAAACGCGCCTCGATTTTAATTTTTACTGGAGGACTGGGCCCGACTCCTGACGACTTAACGACAGAAGCGATCGCAGACTTTTTCCAGATTCCCTTAATCGAAAGACCAGAAATAGTCGAAGATATTACCGAAAAATTTGCCCAAATCGGGCGGAAGATGACTGCAAACAACCTCAAACAAGCTTTACTTCCCCAAGGAGCAGAAATTCTCCCCAATCCTGGAGGGACGGCCCCTGGCATGATTTGGCAACCGCGATCAGGACTAACCCTTCTCACCTTTCCTGGGGTTCCCTCAGAAATGAAGCGGATGTGGCAAGAAACGGCGGTTCCTTACCTTAAAAGTCAAGGATGGGGTCAAAAAATTATCTATAGCCGCATGATGAGATTTAGAGGGATTGGCGAGTCAGCTTTGGCAGAAAAAGTTGCCCCCCTTTTCGACTTAACCAATCCTACGGTTGCACCCTATGCCTCGTTAGGAGAAGTCAGACTGCGGGTGTCTGCTAACGCTAGTTCCCAAGCTGAAGCGATCGCGCTGATCGAACCCGTCGCGCAACAAATACGAGATCTGGCTGGACTAGATTATTTCGGTTGTGACGATGATACACTTGCTTCTGTTGTCGGGCAATTGTTACGAGACGCAAAAGAAACGGTCAGCGTTGCTGAATCCTGTACTGGAGGAGGGTTAGGCGCAATGTTTACCACAGTTTCTGGCAGTTCCGATTACTTGATGGGAGGCGTGATCGCCTACGACAATCGCGTCAAAATTTCCTTATTGGGAGTCAATCGAGAAGATCTAACGCAATGGGGTGCCGTCAGTCATCCCGTCGCCAAACAAATGGCCTTGGGAGTGCAAAAACAACTGGGAACCCATTGGGGATTGAGCATTACTGGCATTGCCGGGCCCGGCGGCGGCACGGAAACTAAGCCAGTGGGACTTGTGTATGTTGGTCTAGCAGCACCCGATGGAACGGCACAGAGTTTTAAATATCGTTTGGGAGAAAGACGCGATCGCGAAACCATCCGCTATCTCAGTGCTTGTAATGCCCTCGATCAACTGCGGCGCAAGCTTTTAACTCGCAACGATAGTTCCGAAACACTAAAATTTTAGCAATGTGTACCCATTTTCGGAAGCTGTGTTAAGCTTAATATAACTATAAAAAAATCAAGATAAAGTTTGTCATTCTTAGAACTGAAAAAGTTAAAAAACGCCAATTACGCTCGTAAATCAACAAATTTCAAAACAGATCGAGATTTGACAAGCTAAGCACTACAAACCACTGTATCAGAGGGAGCCGTCTGTTCGATGGACTATTTGGACAAAGTGTTGGAAAAGCTCAAAGATTGGGCCCGCAAGCTGATCGAAACCCTTCTCGGGCCAGAACCTGAGCCAGAAGCAGAGCTAATTCCTATTCCGGTTAACGATCCTCAGCGTCGCCGACACCAATAATCCAGCTAGTGTCTTCTGAAAATTTGCAACAGTTAAGTATTTTGGTTCTCCACGGCCCCAATTTAAACTTGCTTGGGCTGAGAGAACCTCAATTTTATGGGACTCTAACGTTAGATGACATCAATCGCCTTCTAGAAGATGAGGCGAAAACGCTTGATGCCCAAGTCTTTTGCGTTCAATCGAATCATGAAGGGATCTTAGTTGACGCAATCCAGCAAGCGGTAGGCAAGCATCAAGGAATTCTGATTAATGCGGGAGCTTATACACACACGAGTGTCGCGATTCGAGATGCCCTATCAGCCGTTAAGATTCCAACAGTTGAAGTCCATTTAAGTAATATTTATCAGCGCGAGGCATTCCGCCATCATTCCTATATTGCGCCAGTAGCTATAGGACAAATTAGCGGTTTTGGTGCCCAGAGTTATCGTCTGGGATTGCAAGCTTTGGTTCATCACATTAACAACAAAATCTTTGGCACAAACTAGCTAGGCGCTACGTCAAGGGTGATCGACAGCGATAGATTATAGCAGTCGAAGTTAAGATTTTGATTTTTATGAGCGACGCGAATCCCCCTAAAATTCCTCCTAGACAACCCGACTCTTCCTCTGCTAATGGTGATTGGCAGGAGGGAAACCTAGAAGAACAACTGCTCTTGCTGAGTGATTTTTCCGATTCGACTCATGACAATATTGGGAATCTGGAGGAGCAAATTCTCTCGCTGTTGGAAACGGTTGACGATCGCGCCCAACCGCTTGACCTTGAGGCTTTTTTAGTCGATTCTCAGAGGGATTTACCAGAGAAACCATTGGATAATCAGATTGACTGGTTCAAGATAGCCCATCAACTCGAAGAGCAAAATCAACAACTCAGTCAAAACATCATCGATCTGACCAAAGCTTTAGCTGACTCGCAGGAACAATTACAAGCGCAAATTCAGCGATCACACGATGCTGAAACAACGATTACTCAACAAGCTGAAGAACTCGATCGCCAACAAGAACAAATTGCTCGCTTAATCGAACATGAGCAAGAAGTTCAACGCCAGCAACAGGCGATCGCCACTCTCTCAGAACAGATCGCTCAATTAGAAAGAGAATACGCCGTACTTCAAGAAGACTGCAATGATCAAGCTCAACAGATCGTGACGATGGAAAAACATCTGCGAGAATTGTGGTCTCGGCTTCATCGGCAACAACGCTACACCTTAGAATACAAAGCCGCATTGGAACAGTATCTGGGAATTTCTGGCGATCGCCTTGCAGTGAGTCAGTTACCTGATTTTCCCATGACGGCTGCCTCTGTAAGCGCCAAAGTAAGCGCGATCGAACCTTGGTCGGGCCATGACCAGCCTCTTTTCTCTGTGCGAGAGGGATACTCGAATGCCGATGAGATTGATGTTAGCGATCGATTAGAAGGAGAGTTAGCGATGGAGGTAGATGCCGAGCGAATTTTAGAAAACTCTCCCACGACTTCAAATAAGCCGGAAGTCATTACCGCTTCTCGTTCAAATTGGCCCTCACCCGCTATTTCCTCTGCTCAACAATCTCAATCTCAAGTTGCGGTTGACTTGCCCTCTTTTTTGCGTACTCGCCGTTCTCGATAGAAGTTGACACTCCCACCGATAAAAAGGTTAAAGGTTAAATAACCCTCTTCTGTCATACAGAAACCCGTTATATGGTGTGCTTGCGTAAGTCCTGTAGTCGATAGAATGAAGGTAATTTTTAATTGAGTTATTCGTGGGTAATTTATGTCTTCGCCTGCTATCACTACAATCGTCAAGATGGTTGAATCTCTGCCCCATGACTTACAAGAGCGTGTTGCAGAGCATCTTCGTGAGTTCATTGCTGATTTAGAAGATGAAGCACGCTGGGAAACATCGTTTAAGCAAACCCGAACTAGTCTAATTGCGGATGGGTTGCTCTTCCTCTTCGTCGAGATGATGGTCGGCAAAAGATCCCTTGGGTTCTTTGAGGAAAAAGGCACACAGACTCGCGCAAATCATCGCTGCTATTCCCATCACCGTAAATAGGGTAGCAGCATCGGTCAGACTGAAAATCGTTAGATAAATGACACCGCCAAAATTTCCGTAAGCGCCGACATTCCCAGAGATTTGTCCAGTAATTTCTTTTTTGATCAAAGGCACAATTCCGTAAGTTGCACCGCACCCAGCTTGAGCAAAATATGCAGAAAATATCGTGACTGCGATCACCAAGGGTAGGGCCCAACCTGCTTGGATATAGTGTGCCATGAGATAGCCAACCCCAATTCCCACAGTAATAAACACCATTGTCCACTTGCGGGAGCCAAAGCGATCGGAAATTAACCCCCCACTGGGACGAGAAATCAAATTCATCAGGGGATAGCTAGCAGCAACAATGCCAGCCATGACATGATCTAATCCAAAAGTGTGTTCAAAAAATCCGGGTAACATGGACACCGCAGCTAATTCGGAACCAAAATTCGTCACATAGGTAAACTCTAGTAAGGCTACTTGACGAAATTCATAGCGTTCTTTAGGCGGATAGATTTTTTTCCCGGCAATGACTTCTCGATTCACCTGCCAAGCTTTGTAGGATTGATAGAGGTATAAGCCAGCCAAAATCGCCCAAGCGGTATACATTTGGGAGAGATTGAAGAAGTGAATCTTCGGTTGTGCTAAACGCCATGCCAGTAATCCCAAGGCAAAGATCAAGCCAAAATTCATGATTAACATGGCATAGAAGCTTCTAGCGCTGGTAACTTCCATTGCACCACCGCGCTTGGGACGGTGGTAATATTTACCAGGCGGCGTGTCTTTAGTGTTTTTGAAGTAAATGAGACTATAGGCGGCACAAATTACGCCAGTTAAGGCGATCGCTAAGCGCCAGTTAGAGTGACCTGTCGATAAAAAGGCAGTCGCTACGGCAATAGAAGGAAGTGCGAACTCGGCACCAAATGAACCAAAATTTCCCCAACCGCCATAGATGCCTTCGGCGATTCCGATTTCTTTTGGGGGAAACCATTCTGCAACCATGCGAATGCCGACGACAAATCCCGATCCGACAATTCCCATCAGCAGACGACTGATGACGAGTTGATTAAAATCCTGAGAAGCGGCGGTTGCTAAACAAGGAATAAGAGCAAAGAATAATAAACTTGAAAAGGTAATGCGAGGGCCATAGCGATCCAAGAGCATTCCAATAATAATTCGCGCTGGAATTGTTAGCGCTAAATTACAAATTAATAGAGTCGCTTTTTGTTCTGGCGATAATCCTAATTCTGTGGCGATCGTTGTAGCAAAAGGTGCAAAGTTAAACCAAACTACGAAAGTGAGAAAGAAGGCAAACCAGGTCATGTGGAGAATTTTATATCTTCCCCGAAACGACCACATTTCTTTTAGCATTTTGACTTTCCTTGAACAACTGCAAGAAGCAAAAAATGTTGAGTAACGCAGACAAAAGATTACCTAGTTCAGCTTGGCAGAAATAACTGGTGATTGGTGACTCAATCAATCCAAAATCCTTTCATCCAAAATTCAATCACTGACCACTGATACTAGCTGGGTTATTGCTAGACGAAGCAACTATCCAATTTAACTCTCTTATTTAGAGAATCACATTCTTGAAAAGATCAATTAGTATATTTTGCTACAGAAATGACCCAATGATGCTTTTAATACATCAGTAAAATGTTTTTTTTACATGACCAGATGTCTAGATTTAATGAGCTAGCACAAAAAGACAATAATGCAGTTTAAATTTTTACTCGTTTGAGAGATTAGCCAAAAATAAATAACGGCGATCGCGTCGCGCGAAGTTCAAATTGATTGAGATAAGCCACGGGTTGACTAGGATCGAATTCTCGCCCATCGATAAACGAAGTCGCCGATTCTTTTTTCATCTTGTCACTTGGTAATTCTATTTTCAAAGCCTTGGCCACCTCTTCATAAATGGCGACGGGATAAATTTTGTTGAGGATTTCATCGGCATCTTTAGGATATTCTCGCGCTTCGATCGCATCCCAGCGAATCATCTGAGTCAACAGCCAAACGGCATGGGAACGCCAAGGATAGTTAGCATGACTGGGAGGGGTTAAATAATCCGTTTTTTTGTAGTGAAAGATGGTGAGATCGGGAATCGAAGTAACCCTGTTTTCCTGGGCTAATTGAGTATAGCGATATTGACCGCTCAGGGATGGTTCAATCGTTTGTATACTGGCGTTGAGATACTGACTTTGGGCAAGAATTCGAGCGACTTCAGGATAATTTTCTGGGCGATCGCAAAACTGACAAGCTTCTAAAAGTGCTGCAACTAAAGCTTTTGCCGTTATGGGATTCTTATCTAACCAAGATTGCATCGTTGCTAAAACTTTTCCTGGATGTCCCTTCCAAATATCCCGACTCGCATAGGCAACAAATCCGGCTTTTTTGGCAACTGCATCCTGATTCCAGGGTTCACCCACACAATAACCGTTGATACTTCCTGCTTGCAACTTATAAATTAATTGCGAGGGAGGAAATTCAGTCAATTTTACCTCGCGATCAGGATCGATTCCCATTGCAGCTAACCAATAGCGATAGAGATAGGCATCCATAGAAGCGGCTGATTCTATCGCCAAGCTAGGCGGTGCGCTAAAGTCTCGAATATACTTTCTATAATTGTCGGCAAATTCCTGAAAGTTTACATAATAGGTAGAGGGACGAATACCAGCTTGCCAAGCTTTTTCTGACAGAGCGATCGCACTTCCGTTGAGATTGAGTACCATCAGGGCAACCATCGGGACGGCATTAGCTCTCAATTGAGCCAGCATCGGCATTCCATACAAGACTTGCGCTCCGTCCAAACGCCCTTCGATTAATCCCTCTTCAAGATCTTCCCAACTTGTTTGCCTGCTGAAGCCAACCGTTAAGCCATGACGCGAAAAAAAGCCCTTTTCTTTGGCAATAATGAGAGGGGCGGCATCAGTCATCTGAAGAAAACCCAGGGTTAAATAGGTTTTTTCTAGCTTGCCAAAGTCGATCTTAGTGGTTTGTGCGCTCTTTTTAGACTGAGAAATTTGTCCGCAAGCAGCAATCACAGAACTCGCGATCCCTAAGCTGGTGTATTTGAAGAAAGTGCGACGTTTCATAAAAAATTCTGAATTTAGCACTTTGAAAGCGGGACGAAGGCTATCTTCATTCTTATATCATTTATTGTCTCTGAAGACTGCGCGATCGCCTCATTGACACGACGGTCGTTGTAAAATAACAGAATAATGATCGCTGGACTTTTAGCGGTACTTGCCGCCTCAGCCGCCGCAGGCATGAGAATTGCCTTGCCTCTTTTACTCCTTGGTTTATTACGTAGTGACGAATTTTGGTCAAATGTTCCGATTTTATCTCACCTTCATCCCCAAGTCGTCTTAGCCGTCCTCACCAGTTGGTCTTTGTTTGAGTTATTTGGCTCCAAACATTTACTAGGACAACGCATTCTCCAGATTGTCGAGTTAGTTTTTAGTCCGATTGTCGGAGCTTTGATGGGCATCACCCTCCTCAATATTACTCAGTTAAGCGATCACCCTGTTTGGCTGATTGGTTTAGTGGGAGGACTGTTGGCGCTTGTTCTCAAACTCGTTCAGATAGGATGGTTTTTTCGGTTGCGGGGACTTCCGATTTGGATCGTTTGTCTAGAGGATCTTCTTTGTATCTGTCTCGTCCTGTTTGCCTTGAAAGCTCCCGAACAAGGGGGTTTAATTGCGATGTTTCTCTTATGGTTAGCAGTTCGCAGTTCCCAAGAATGGCGGCGTTGGTATCTAGACAAAAGCGTCTCTAGTAGCACGCATTAACAGTTATCAGTGATTGGTGAGAAGGTGATTGGTGAGAAGGTGATTGGTGATTGGTGATTAGTGATTGGGAATTCCTCTACTGTTCACTGTTCACTGCTAACTGATAACTGATAACTGATAACTGATAACTGATAACTGATAACTGATAACTGATTTAACTCAAACCTGCTTCTGTACGAGGAAACTTTTTCACTGCGGCGATCGCGTGTAATCTCACAATTCGCTCTGCATCCTCTGCTAAAGCGTCAAGAAGAGCGATCGCGTCGGTTTGTCCTAGTTCTCCCAAAGACATGGCCAAGGCTTGTTTAATCTGAGTTTGCTGTACGATAGGTTCTTGTGAGCGAAAAAACTCAATGAGAATCTGGGCAGCTTTCAGCTTTAATTCTGGCGACTCCTGTCGTCCCAATACTGTTATAATTTCTCGACAGACTTCAGCCTCGCCCAAGCGCAGCCCTGCTTGCAAATAGCTCAAGGCTAAAGGCGTTTCAATCCAACTTAAGGCCCGTACAACAGTCAGTCTCAACCCAATCGGCGTAACAGGAGACTGGAGAACTGGAAATAAGGCGACGGCTGCGTCATCGGTTCCCATGCGTCCCAACGCGATCGCGGCTTGCTGACAGACTTCTAGATTTAGGTCGTAGAGTAAAGGTTGCAGATGCTCGACGAAATCGAATTGCGAATCCATCTGGGCCCTCATTCCCAGTGTGATCGCGGCTTCTTTTCTCACGGCTGAAGCAGTATCTTTTAAGGCTTTTAATAATAGGGGCACGATGCGATCTTCATGAAAGCTGCCCAGTGCTTCAATGGCGGTGGCTCGAATTTCGCTGATGCGATCGTCCACTACCTCTAGCAAGGGTTCGACAATTTCCGAACGCCGGATCTGAGCTAGTGCTTGCACCGCTAGCAGTCGAGAGTCTGCGTCCTTGAGTAAACCGCTCAATGCTTCAACGGCAGAAGTCCCTATTGTAGCAAGGGCTTGGGAGGCCACGAGCGATAATTCTTCTTCCTCGGTTTGCCGAAGTAATTTGACTAACGCTACGATGCAGGTTGGATCGTCAAACTCGCTTAAGATCCGAGCAACAAACCAACGAGTTTCTAGATCGGCTGCTTCGTCTTCAAGAATCTCAATCAAAGGGGCGATCGCTTCTTTTCCCAGTTTTGGCAATAGCTTAGCCACGTCCCAACGTTGGTGGAAATCGCTCTCCTTGAGGACTTGTAGTGCTAACTCTATCGCTTTTTTTAAAAGAGGTGGCTTAAGATTGCTTGGCTCTAAAGGCAGTTGCTGTAGGCATTGGCTGACTAACGACCAATTGCTTTGTTCGCTAGCGGCGATGGCAATTTCTATCGTTTTTTGCATTTTTTCAGGTCTTCGTCTCGCTCTAGTAAAAAATTAATATTAACTGATATTCAGCGCACTTGGAATTGCTTAAAACAAGATAAATCCGCCTTGCCAAAATGAACGCTGAAGGCAACCTGTAAGCTTTCGAGGGCTTTAATTAACCAAGGAACTCCATCTTTTGTAGCTGACTCGTAGTGATTGAACAGGAGCGAAAATCGTTTTTCTAGATAGGGCTTAATCTTTTGGCACAAAAGCACCACCTTGAGGAGCATTCCGACAGTGCGGGTAACTCCCATATTGGTAATGAGATCCACAAAAATATAATGCTCTGGTTGCAGGGGACTTTCTATGATTAGGAAGTTGAAAAGCTGACTGGAGGTTCGCATCATCAGCAATTCATTCGGTTTGTGGCTATCGAAATGAGGCAGAGTATTTTGTAAGTGTTGATAGAGCTTTTTGTTAAACTGACTCTTGGCGTATTTAGGATCGAGCGAACTGAGAATGTATTCGTATAAATCATCCTTAAAGGCTCGATAGGTGGAAGTATAGGCACTGTGAGTGAGGAAACTGTGAGATAAATCTTTATAAGTATAGTTACCTTGTACCGGGCCGGTATAGTGATTGAGTGCCCTGTTCAATTCGCGATCGCTCAACAGAGTAGGATTTTCGCTCGGACGGACGATGGTTGATAAACCGGAACCTTGTGCCATTTGTGCCAGTCGTACTTGATAGGTCACGTACTTCGACAAATTGACCTCAAAACGGTGTTCGCTCTGAGTTTTAAGCCGCCGCACCATCTTCTGATCTTCGTAGCTGCTATTGTCGCTTAGCAAGCAATGGTCGTATAAATAGGGATAGCGGTGAATTAGGTTGCCAACCGAGTTGGTGTTAACGGTTTGTTTCGCGCCAATAACCCTGGCTAAACGCTCTAACTTAATAAATTGCTCGTCTTTAGTAAAATTTTTCACCAACCGCCGCAGAAGATTGGCAGTTGTAGGATACCCGTTCATCGCAGCACCCAAATTTTCAAACATTCCCACGAACTGAGGAATAATTAATTGAGACTGAGGGTTCATTTGCCAGCGATTGACGAGAATGTAGCAGCAACGGTTGAAGAAGAAATTGAAGCGTTCTTCTACTCCTTTCGATTTGACAACTTTTTCCAGTGCCGCGTAAATGCTAGCGTCCTTGCAACCCCTGCCCTCAATAAACAAACGCCGAAAATCTTCTAGCAGGCGATCGGCAGATTCTGTCTCGACAGATTGCAGTAAATAATCATACAGCACTTGTTCTGCCTGCTGTATTTGTTGACTATCCCTAGTTTTCCTGGATAATGTACTCATTGGAGTTAGTTCTCCCCCTCTAATCCAAACCTAAAATAGAGCTTTTTGTAAGAAGTTATTGAGGTTATTAAACAATTGATCGAAAGAAAAGAGTTGACTCGGCCCTATAGCAAGATTGTAATAATTGAACTTTGCTCGTCTCAAGCAGAATCTCCCATTACTATTGTTGAGAGAAAAAATCCACTTGTATGTGATCTCAGTCACTAAATTAAAAACAATTTTTCAATTTAATTCAACCCCAATTTCTAGTAAATATTTTCTCTATGTCTTGCCAGATTTCCCTGATTAATATCCGTGAAATTATTGATGCTTCTTTGACAGGTGAAACAAACTTTTCCTTAGAGCGATCGGCAAGTAAGATTACTACAGATACTCGCTCAATTGCTCCAGGAGAGATTTTTTTGGCTTTGCGAGGAGATAATTTTGATGGTCATGATTTTGCAGAAATTGCGATTGAAAAGGGAGCGATCGCGTTAATTACAGAAAAATATATCTCCGTAAATTCCGCTAAGCAAATTCCACAATTCCAAGTTCAAAATACGCTGGAAGCTTACCAAAAACTGGCTCGTTGGTGGCGTGATCGCTTTGATATTCCTGTCATTGCCGTAACGGGATCGGTCGGTAAAACCACAACCAAAGAATTAATCTCTGCCGTTCTATCAACTACCGGAAAAGTTCATAAAACTCAGGCAAATTACAACAACGAAATTGGCGTTCCTAAAACCCTACTCCAACTCGAACCCGAACACGACTATGCTGTCATAGAAATGGCGATGCGAGCAAGGGGAGAAATTGCCCTCCTGACACAAATTGCCCGTCCGACGGTTGGCATTATCACCAATGTGGGAACAGCACATATCGGACGACTGGGATCAGAAGAAGCGATCGCCCAGGCAAAATGTGAGTTACTGGCAGAAATGCCTGACACTAGCATGGCTATTTTAAACCACGACAATCTGCTTTTACGGGAAACTGCCGCCAAAGTTTGGCAAGGAGAAAAGATTACCTATGGTTTAGAAGGGGGAGATGTTAAGGGAAAAATAATCGATTCTCAAATTATAAGAGTTGAAAGCATGGATTTTCCCTTGCCATTGCCGGGCCGTCACAATGCGTTAAATTATCTCGGTGCTTTGGCAATTGCGAAGGTGCTAAATGTTGACTGGAAACTCTTGACGCAGGGGTTATCTGTTAGTTTACCTGGCGGGCGATCGCGGCGTTACGAATTGAAAGACGATATTTCGATTCTCGATGAAACCTACAATGCTGGTTTAGAATCGATGTTAGCGGCGCTGCACTTGCTCAAAGAAACGCCAGGAAAGCGCCATCTTGCCGTTCTAGGGACGATGAAAGAACTCGGAGAGCGATCGCCTCAATTTCACCATCAAGTGGGCGAAAAGGTCAAACAGCTAGGAATCGATCGATTATTGGTTTTAGTTGACGATCCAGAAACAGAAGCGATTGCAGAGGGAGCATCAGGCGTACCGACTGAGTGTTTTACAACTCACGACGAGTTAGTTAAACGATTGACAGAAATCGTACAACCAGGCGATCGCTTGTTATTCAAAGCATCTAATTCAGTGGGATTAAATCGAGTCGTAGAACAATTTCGCGCTCAATTTTAGAAATCTTTATAGGAAAGAAATGAATACTTACATGATTAATTTCAACCCCATTATTCATCTTAACGACGACCAATTCTATCAACTTTGTCGGGCGAATCCAGACATCAAATTTGAACGAAATGCCAAAGGAGAAATCATCATCATGTCCCCTACAGGAGGAGAAACTGGCAATCGTAATTTTGAAATTTCTGCTGAATTTGCTATTTGGAATCGCCAAAATAGACTAGGAGTTTGCTTCGATTCTTCGACAGCTTTTAAACTTCCCAATGGTGCTGATCGCTCTCCTGATGTAGCCTGGATTAAACAAGAAAGATGGGATGCCTTAACTCCAGAACAAAAAGAAAAATTTCCTCCCATTGCTCCCGATTTTGTTTTAGAGTTAATGTCTCCTAGTGACAGTCAGAGAGACACGCAAGCCAAAATGCAAGAATATATTGAAAACGGGGTTAAATTAGGCTGGCTAATTAATCGAAAAACTCGCCAAGTAGAAATCTATCGTCAAGGACAAGAAGTAGAAATTTTAGACAATCCGACAACCCTTTCAGGAGAAGATATCTTGCCGGGTTTCGTGTTAGATTTACAGATT
>CAYTUO010000028.1:0-20119 GCA_964441015.1 uncultured Pleurocapsa sp. | reverse complement strand
GCCGTAGCTGTTACCTACGTTAGAAGATTCTAAAAAGTTTATCCCACTAGAATTAACAAAGCGATTCCACAGATGAGAATGTCCATAAAAGACAAATTGCACTCCTGCTGACTCCAACAAAGGCATGAGATCGCGAATTATATAATCATCTTTTTTGGGATATTCATAGCGAAGGGATTGAATGCTTCCATCGGGTTTGTATTCAATTCTAGTAACAGGGTCGGTGTAAGCCGGAACGATATTTCCACCAAGAGTATGAACCGGATGATGAAACATGATAATTTTGTATTTTGCCTGTTTAAATTCTTGATTTTGTAATTCTTCTTCTAGCCAAGAATATTGAGAACTTCCCTTTGTGATCGCTTCAAAAATATGTTGTCCGTAGCCCCAATTCTGCGAATTATTTAAGTCTTGTTCTCTTTCTTGATAGCGACCGCGCACTTGAGGATCTATCTTAGGAGAACGCCACATATTCGTGACGTATAAAACAACTAAACGAATATCGCCAAAGGTAACAGCATAATATTTCTTTCCACCCGGACTGTTTTGAGGAAGCGTAAAAATTTCCTCGTAAGTATCTGTATTAAAAGAATTATTTTTGATCCAAGTTTCTTTAATTTTAGAATCGGGTTCTGACTTTAATTGTTGATAATATTTTTCGGCTTGAGTCCGGGGAAAAGAGTTATCGAATTGTTCGTTTAATGTCGTCTCCAGCGAAAATCTTCCTATTACCTCATGATTGCCGATCGCCGGAAACAAAGGAGCATTTTGAATTAATTGGCCGCCATAATAGATCGTTGTCACCCCATCTTTTTCGAGGGCATAGTTAGCACGACCTTGAAGACAGGGGAAAAACGCACCGCCTCTGCTATCATCAAACCACTCGGAGGCGCGATCGGGTATATTAACTAAATCGCCTGCAAAAAAAACCGCATCTACTCGCCCGATAGTTTCCACAACTTTTTGTAAATTGGCGGCGGTCATGGGCATCAATTGATGGTCAGACGTTAACAAGATTTTTAAAGGCGTGCCAGGTTTGGGGTTGGGTGCCAGGGTAAAAATATCACTCTTAACTTCTTCTCTTACCCCATCTCCTTCCCGCAGACTAATTACTTGATAGGGAACTCGTTGACCTGGCGTTAACCCCTTAACCTCAACTTCATGTCGCCAAATCTCTCGCGCGGTTGTCTGCGTATAACCTGGGACAATTTTTGAGTTTCGATCTTCCCTGACACGACTAAGTTTAGTTGTTGTTGCTTCTGCCACTTGTTCGAGACTGTTTCCGTAGATTACCCTCTGATGAGAACCTGCAAAATCAGTAAACCAGACGACTCGTACTGACGTTTCAGTCGGCAGTTGTAAAAAGGGATCGCTCAGAAGAGAGGAGATAGTCATTTTTTGAGGCTCTTTAGCAAACACTACTATTATCAGCGCAAAGGCGATCGCCAGAAAAAAGGCAACCACTAAAGCCATTTTTGCTGCTCGCCTACTTAAAAACGAATGATTACGCCATAAGGATTGAAGGCGATCGCTACTCATCTTGCAACGACAAAAAGAAAATTAGAGCTTTCATTAAATTTGAAAGCTTACTAGAACAAGGTAAAAATGATGAAATGACTAGAATTAGTCAAACCCTGCGACTACCGATCGCACTACTAATTATGACTGGAGTAGCATAAAGCTTATTGACACGCCTGGACTATTTACGGATCGTGAAGATCATGATGCAATTACTTATCAAGCAATTAATCAAGCAGACTTGCTAGTTTGGAGGGAGTCGTAAACTGAAAAATGTCACCTAATTCAACACTCCCATCCTATATCTAGTTTAAAAAAATTATTTTGTGACCTAGATAATTTTTGAACTGGATTTGTCTCCCCACACTCCCCTGCTCTCTCTGCGCCTGGAGCGCGACGGCACTCAATGTGCGGACGCAGGTTCCGCACCCGTGCCTCCTCTGCGTGAGAATTAAATTCCCCTTTTGATGCAACTTAGTATGAAATCAACATCGGTGCGGCAAAGCCAAAAATTATCGCTCCAATACCAATAATTAGCAACCAGAAACGAGGATAGCTTTTGACAGGAGTGCGAACAGTCTTGAATTGGACTAAATCGACGCGAGGAAAAATTTCTCGACGGAACCAACCAACAGCTTTAACTTCCGAACCGATTAACCTCTGTGCCCTAGTCGCACTAAAGAGGAAATCTCCTAAAAATCCAAAGCGAGAAGCAGAACGAATATAGATAGTTCCGGTGCGATCTTGAAGCTTGAGATCGCCAGCAAACTGATACCCTGCATCTCCATGACCGATTACTTGGCCTTGAAGTTGTACAGGATAACCTCCCAGAGGACTGACATAGGGATCGCACATTAGGGTGAGAATATCTGTTTGAGGAATGCGTCGGCGATCGCGATACATAGCAGAGATATATACTAGAGTACCGATCCCAAAACCGAAGAAAGTCAAGCTAGGTAAGATTCCTTGCTGGCTAAAAACTATAATAAAGAGCAAACCCAGGATAAAGCCGATAATGGTGCCAACCCACTGCGCGTTATAAAGTAGAATATCCAAGATTAAATTTCCGTAGAGTTTATTCTTACTGAGCTTTTTTCCTTCTCGTATTGCTGCTGCCAGAGCGAATTCGGTGTCTAAACCCATTTGCTCAGCATAGGTTGTAAGGATGCGGAGGCGCTTTCCGGTTAAGGGGTGAGTCGAATTCAACTCCATCCACCAACCCCACGGGTTAAACATATCCCAGAGAAGGACTTGTCCGATTTTTTGCGGATCTGAAGCGACGCGGTAGGCAGTTCCTACCACAATGGCTGCACCAGGATCGTAGATACTAAGGGTGCGAGTTCCTTCGATCGCCTTGCTGGGTTCTCGATCGCGCGTTCCTTCTTCTAGCAACCCATAGGCAATTTTCACTAAGGCCCGCGATAAACCATTGGGATTTCCGGTGGTTTCTGCGGCAAAACAATCGGCGTAATATTCCCTCGTTCGCGATAAATAGGAGACTAAATAAATCCCGACAAGATAAAAGGCATAGGGAATGATGGCGATCGCTGCGATCGCATTTTTGCTAATCTCATTGCCCACTCTCCGACTGAAATCTTTGACAAAAGTAGAAATTAAATAAGCAATTTGAATTAAGGTAGAAGCTGCGGTCATCATCGCAAATTCCCAGTGGATGATATGCCCCAATTCATGAGCGTAGACGGTGGCAATTTCATCGTCATCTAGGTAAGCAAAGAGTCCCTGACTGATGACTATACGCGCCTGATCGGGAAACAATCCATAAGTGAAGGCAGTGGGATGGCGATCTTCAATAATTCCTAAACGCGGCCAGTTGAGATTTTTCTGTTGGCAGACTCGCTTGATGACTTCTGCCGCTTCAGGACTGCGCTTCTCGATCTCTGCTAAAGTGACCCAACGAGTTTGGTAGATCGCTTCCTGGATCTTATCCATAATCGAAGGAGAAAGAAAAAAGACAGCCGCGTTAAAGACTAAAGAAACGATAATTGCTTCTGTTAGCTTGCTCAGAGGAGCTTCACCCCTGATAAATAGCAAGGCGAGATAGAGAACTGCTACTATCCCCACCAATAAGACAATAGTAGCGGCAGTAGCAAGAGTAAGATTATCTGTAACCCCGATGGGGACTAACCTGACTTCGGTTCGATTCGCCCTACCTGCTTTTGCGCGAGGTTTTTGAATATCTGTTATCGTTTCTTCGGGTTTTGTTTGCGCTTTGGTGAGAGTTGAGAGAAATCCTTTTGCCCAATTACTCACTTGGGAGTCGAGGTGTTGTTCTAATTGTTGACACAGCGCGATCGCTTTGTTTTTTTCGCCGTTACCATCATAGGCTCTCGCCAAAGCCATTTGTGCCTGCGCGTACTCTTGGGAGTAGGAATTAGAAGCCGTTTGGCAATACGCTTCGAGCCATTCTACTGCTTCTGAGTAGTGGCGTTGTTGCAGTGCCTTTAATCCATCTTTGAGAGACATGAGGATTATCTAATAACGGATAACTTAACGCGATTGAGCAACTCACGGCTCAAAAATTTCTGCGATCGCCATTTCTAGATCTCGAAAAGCTAAAGGTGCAATCTTCTCTCCTTCAAGCAATTCAGTTGTTTCTCGATAGTTGCCAGTTTCTGGGTATCGATAGACAAGCAGTTTTTTGTTTTCCACATCCACAACCCAATACTCCGAGATATTAGAAAGCGCATAAATCTTCTTTTTTTCTGAAATATCGAATTTTAGGGTGGATTTAGACACCTCAACCAGCAAAAAAATATCTTCCCGATAGGGGTGATGCTGTAAGTAATGCGATCGCGGGAGTCGAACAACAGCGAGATCGGGTTCTGGTTCAGAAGTAGATAAGGTGATGGGTTTATTCTCTCTCACCCAAGCTCGTTCCTCTGTTAAGAGCCGTCTGAATTTTTGTGCTAAGGTTTCTCCATAATAGGTATGTTCCGTCCCTTCTGGCGGCATCTCTAGAATCAATCCGTCTATTAGTTCAACGCGGCGATCGCCTAAAATTCCAGCGTCAATCATTTGGTGATAGTCGTCTACAGTAAATTTAGCGATCGATGCTGTCATAATGCTTCTCTTAACGTACCTCTTTGAGCGTCTCTACCTTCTTGGTAAACAGTTCGGTAAACAAACTCAAGACGGTGCGCTCTTCTCGTACTTTGATATTAACGCTGACAGACATTCCCGACTGTAAAGGAATTTCTCTGTCACCGGACTGTAGAACTTGTTGATTCAACTGGATTTTGGTAGGAAATCTGTAATAGCGATGGATTTCATCGGGCGGTAAGGCATCTGATCCAATAGCCAGAACTTCGCCTTTAATATCCCCAAACTCACTAAAAGGGAAAGAATCAATTCTTACGTCTGTTTTCATTCCTTTGCGAACAAAGCCGATGTCTTGGTTGGTAATAGCGACTTCAGCAATGAGATGGTCGTCGGGAACGATTTTTAATAAAGGTTCGGTTTGAGTCGGTGGCGGGACGTAGCCAGGGGAGGCTTTCAGATCGAATATCGTTCCTGCGACAGGCGCTCGCAATTCTTGATATTTTAGCGTGACTCTAGCGCGGCTGATTTGGCTGTCGAGTTCGGCAATGCGATTTTCATTATCGACGACGATCTTCGTTAGCTGACTGTCAATGTCGGCAATGCGTTTTTGGTTGTCAGCCATTTTATCTCGTACTTCTTTGGTCGTTAGGGCAATTGTATTGTTTAATTTCTCTTTCGCCTGGTTAATCGCCAATCGCAGCCGTTGTTCTTCTTCTAAGAGTTTGCCAATTTCGGTTTGGCGGTCTTGTACTTGCTGTTGTTGCTTTTTATATTCAATAGTTCCGTTGGAGCGCTTTTCAATCAAGTCAGCACGGCGATCGTTGATCGATTGTCGCTGTCTTTCGAGTTGCAGTTTAGCGAGCGCCCCTTCTTCGAGTAAAGGTTCCACGTTGCTGAGAATTTGTTCGTCAATCGCTAGGCTTTCTTCAGCTTGGGCGATCGCTTTTTGGTTTCTCCCTTCGATTTCTGCCAAAACTCTTTTATCTTCTAGCAATTGCGTTCTCGCATCAGCTAACTGGACTTGATTTTGGGCTAGTTGTTTTTGCAGTTGTTCCATCTCCAGTCTGGCCGCCGCCGCACGGGAATCTAATTCAGCTTTGGCAGCTTGCAGGCGGGCCCGTTGTTCGAGATCGAGTTTGGTTTCTTCGGCAATTCCCCCCAATTGCGCCAGAAACAGTTGATTTTCTGCGACTAATGCCGTTCGATTGCGGGCAAGTGCTGCGACTTGTTTGGGCAAATTCAGTCGGAAAATAGCTTGTTCAACTGCGGATGGATCTATCGAGCGATCCATCAAAGTCCGATAAAAATTATTTTCTTGAGAGAGGGCTTGACGAATTTTTTTGTAGGATTCGAGTTCGGCCGTCGATGCCGTAGAGTCGAGCTTGACTAGCACTTGATCTTTTTCTACTTTCTCTCCATCTTCTACTAATACTTCTTTAACGACCCCGTTGACAGGGGCTTGAATTTCTTTAACTTTTCCCTGCGGCTTGAGTTCGCCTGTAGCAGGAACAACCTGCTCGATCTTGGCAAAGGCTGCCCAAATAACGCCAAAAGTCGTCACGCCAATAATCGTCCAGACAATTGCCCGCGACCACCAGGGAGATTGTCGCAGAATCACGGTTTGTTCAAAGGGGGCAGTCAGGGTTTCTGTTTGGGTACTGACGGCTAAGGCGGATTTAGCCGAACCGCTCTCTAAGCTTGCAGGGGCGACTAACTTCCCCTTCATCGATTCTTGTTTGATAATGGCTCCCCCTGCCTCTGCCCTTCCCTTGGGGATAATCTTTTCAAACAGTCCGGGGCCTATATGAACGTAGCCTCTATGGATGGAACGAATCGCTTCTCTGAGTTCTTGGGCTGGCGTTCCTTTGAGTAAGTAGCCTTTTGCGCCTGCATCAAGGGATTGCGTAATATATTCGTTATTGTCATAACTGCTTAAAACTAAGACTTTAATACCTTCAAAATTTTGACAAATGGTTTTGGTAGTCGTTACGCCGTCTACACCAGGCATTTCCATATCGATGAGGACGATATCGGGGCGCAGGGTTGCTGCTTGTTCAATAGCGGCCTGACCGTCAGCAGCCGTTCCCACCACTTCTAAATCTGACTCGCTATCGAGTAAAGCCTTCAACCCCTCTCGAATCATCTTCTGGTCGTCTACTACCAGAATGCGAATTTTTCCCTCTCGCTCGCCGTTTACCTGATTGCTGTTTGCTGGATTCATCTTACGTAATCTGTATCGGTTGCTGGTTATGGATTGTTTGTGAGGAGTTAGCCGTTAGAACTAATCTCTACTATCCAAATTACATATTCCTGGGCTTTAGCCCGTGAAAGCTCCCCTGTTTTAACGGGGAGATGAAACGCTTTTTTTGGCTTTAGCCAGTTTAAATGTGCTATGCTCAAAACATGAGTTATCGCACGATAAAAGTTTGTTGGAGTCCAAAAAGTAGGACTGCGTGGCAAGTGTTCACAGCAGTTAGGTTGGAAGCTGGAAAACTCTGGTCTGACTTGGTGGAGCGCCATCATAAAGCTCGTGTCGCTAACACAAAGTGGCCGAGCAAAGCCGATTTGCAGAAGGAACTGAAAGGGCAATATCCCAATCTCCACAGCCAATAGATTCAGCAGTTGATTGCTGATTTTTGTGAGGCCGTAGAATCTGCTAGACAACTTAGAAAAAACAATCCTGAAGCTCGCTATCCTTGGAGAAAACCGCGCTACCATGCTGTGATTTTCACCAATCAGGGAGCAAAGATTGATGATGGAGTCTTGAGGTTGCCCTGCGGGAAAGCAGGTAAATTGCTGATTCGACTGCCTAAACAAGTCGATCTTCCAGGTCGATTGATGGAGGTGCGGTTGCACTTTGGAGAGGTTGAACTGGTGTGTGAAGTCCCAGATCGAGCGACTGAAGAAGGTGTAACGATTGGAGTTGACTTGGGGGTGAACACCCTTTTGGCAGCCACAGATGGTCAACAAACTGTGTTGGTCAGTGGCAGAGCAATTAAGTCTACAATTCAATGGCGCAACAAGCGATTGGCTGAAATCTCTGCGGTTCAGTCTAAGAAATGCAAAGGTTCGAGGCGTTGGAAGCGGTTGCAGCGCCGCAAAAAGCGGATGATTGCTAAATCGAAGCGACGGGTTAATGACCTGTTGCACAAAGCGAGTCGGAAGGTCGCTGTAGCATTCCCACGCGCTAAAGCCTATGTGGGAGAGCCATTTAATGATGCGGCTCAGAAGACAAATAGAACTGTATCTCAGCAAGTCTCTCAGTGTTGCACTCGCAAGTTGATTAATTTGCTGGACTACAAGCTGTCGGGCGCAATAACCGTTCCCGAACACTATTCGTCGCAAACGTGCCCCGTTTGTGGCGTAAGAAGCAAACACCGGAGAGTCTATCGCTGTCAATGTGGTGTGAAAGCACCCAGAGATGTGATTGGAAGTCTCAACATCCTTAATATTGGGGTCACTGGTAGTTTGCAGATAGGTTGTCAAGTACCGAACTTGATTCATTGGGTTCATCCCACTAAGTATCTTGGAGCAATCCAGGTAGTTCATGCGGACACCATGCAAGTAGCTCAATTAGCCCTAGCTGTTGAGAAGCCGCCGTCCATGCGCGGGCGTGCGGAGTGTCACATTCTCGATTCCTGTTGATGGTAGAGGTAGTAATACCGTCCTTTGAGCGCCATTAATTCTTCATGAGTGCCCTGTTCGACCACTGAACCAGCATCCATCAAGACGATGACATCAGCATTTTTAATCGAGCCGAGACGGTGGGTAATGAAGAAGACGGTGCGATCTTTGAACGCATCGATGAGATTGATACAGACTTGTTGCTCGGTGGCATAATCGAGAGCGCTGGTTGCTTCGTCTAGGATGAGAATGCAAGGCTGTTGCAGAACTGTCCGCGCGATCGCGATCCTTTGTCGCTGTCCCCCTGAGAGGGATGACCCTCTTTCCCCGACTCTGGTATTGTATCCGTTGGGTAGCTGCATGATAAATTCGTGAGCGGCGGCAACTTTGGCGGCATCAATAATTTCCTCTGTCGTTGCGTCGGGATTGGTTAGGGCAATATTTTCTTGTACGCTTCCATCAAACAGAAGGGTGTCTTGGGGAACAACCCCTATCTGACGGCGCAAGGAGTACAGTTCGACTTTGCTAATGTCATAACCGTCGATGAGAATTCGTCCCGATTCGGGTTCGTAAAGCCTTGAGAGCAATTTGGTGACAGTACTTTTGCCTGCTCCACTTTGTCCGACAATGGCGACAAACGTTCCGGGTTGAAATTCTAGATTGACGTTATACAGTTGCAAGGGCCCGTGAGTTTTGAAGCGGAAAGACACATTTTCGTATTTGACTGCCCCTTTAATTAAGGGCATGGGAATGTTGCTGCGGTCTTGTTCGGCTTCTTGAGGCGTATCGACGATATCTGCCAATCGTTCTAGGGATAGCGCCGTTTCTTGGAAATTCTGCCACAGTTGTGCCAGACGCAAAATGGGAGAAGTCACGTAGCTGGCGATGATGCGGAAGGCAATTAACTGACCCAGGGTGAGTTTTCCATCCAGCACTAAGAAAGCGCCGACCCAAAGAACTAGGAGTCCCGAAAGCTTGTTGAGGAAGTTACTGGTAGAACTGGCAAACGTAGAAGTAATGACGGTTTGGAATCCGGCAGAGACGTAGTTAGCGTACTTTTCTTGCCACTGCCAGCGCGATCGCAATTCGATATTCTGTGCTTTAACGGTTTGGATGCCTGTCATCACCTCCACGAGATAGGATTGGGTTTGGGCGTTGCGTTCGGCTTTGGTTCGCAGTTGTCGGCGAATGATGGGAGAGAAAAAGAAGGTGAGCGCGATAAATATCGGCACGATTCCCAAGGCCACCAGGGTCAGGAGGGGGCTGTAGATAATCATCGCGATGATGTAAACGATGGAAAAGACGGCATCCAAGACTACCGTTAAAGCGGTTCCCGTGAGAAACTGTCGGATGTTTTCCAGTTCGTTAACTCGCGTGGAAATTTCCCCAACAGGTCGGCGCTCGAAGTACCGCAGGGGAAGGCGTAGGAGGTGATCGATAATTTCCGAACCCAAACTCATATCGATGCGGTTAGTCGTATCGACGAAGAGATAGGTTCTCAGGGTGGTGAGAATGGCTTCAAAAATTGCGATCGCCAGTAAGAAAACTCCTAACACTTGCAGCGTATCGACGCTATTTTGGACGATCACCTTGTCGATGATGAGCTGAACCATCAAGGGATTTGCCAATCCGAATAGCTGTACGAAGAAGGAAGCGATAAAAACTTCCATCAGCACACGGCGATAGCGACTCAAGGCGGGGAGAAACCAGCGCAGGCCGAAACGTTCTTGAGGGGTTTCTTTGGTTCTTTGCAGCAGTAAGACTTCTCCTTCTGGTCCCCAACTTTCCAAGAAATCCGAGCTTTGACGGCGCAAAATGCCAATTTCTGGCACGCCGATCACCATGTAGCGATCGCTAATTTCGTAGAGAATTGCCAGGCTGTCCTGCCAGCGCACCAGCACGGGAGCATTTAGATTGGTAAAGGCCTTGGCGGGAATCTTCACCAGTTGACTATTGAGTCCCATTAACTCGGCGATCGCTCCGCACAGGGGTAGGGAAAGGTTTTCTGTACGCTGGAGTTGGTCGGAAATAATGCGCCGGATCACCTCTTTGCGAAAGGGCATCCCAAAATACTGACTAATCATTTGGAAGCAGGCAACTCCTGCCTCTAGCGGCGTTTTCCCCCGAATATAAGGATATTTTTTCTCTGTGGTGACAGCGATGGGTTGCTGGTCGGTTTTGGCTTGTTCCTGTAGCAGTCCGGCTTCTGCGTAGGGGATAGAGATTTGGGATTCAGGAAGAGATTCAAGGGTTGGGATAGGATCTGAGGAGATGGTCGTTTCTTGTCGGGTTCCCCATCCCCAGCCATTCCTTGCCAGTTCTGCGGGAATGCCAAGCAAACGTGCTGGGATTCCTCCAGTTACTTCAATTTCTTGACTGGCTGAGAGATTCAGACGACTACCTACAGGACAATTGGCAATGCTTCCACCGCCACTCACCAACCAGATCCGTTGCGAATCTTGTAGCGCTGCATAATCTTTAACGGACGATAGGCCTGGAGGCAGATAACACACCTCTGCCTCGTCCATTATTTTCGTCGTTAATTCTTTGAGGTTTGCCTCTCCGAGTGCCTGTTGTTCTAATTGATAGCCCAAAAGGTCGAAAACTTCGATAGTAGCTGCCTGATTGGTAAATACCTCACTAAATGCCGGATAGTCTGCTAAAAGTTGGTTAAATTCGCTGTTTTTAAGGGTCAAACAGACTGCTTCTGTAGAAGAAATAACTGTTTCGCAGGCAACGCCTCTGACTAGGTTAACCCAGCCCAGGATAGCACCTGATTCGAGCAATTTTAGAGTAATCGGCATTTGGGTGCGAGGATCGTAGCCGAGTAAACGAGCTTTTCCTTCGTATAAAATTGCGACATGGGGCAGCATTTTTTTCTGCATGAGGACAATCTGGCCCATGCGATAACGCCAAGGCTCGAATTTTTGAGCTAGTTCGACGATGACCTCTGGCGGCAGTCGGTCAAATGGCGTTACTGAAGAAAGAAATTCTTGAAATTCGTTATTCGTATAGCTCATAACTGTACTAATTTCTCGCACCCTTGCCTTTTTCCATCATTGATAACGGATAATTGACTCTCTTTATCTAAATCGCTGTCAAGAATTTATAATTCGTAACCGACTATTAGTCTTGAGTTATTTCCTCTAGCAACTGGCGCGAGGCTTCCAATAAATTAATAACCAATAACTAATAACGATTAACTTTTTTGTTAATTCAAGTTTAGTCTCAATCGCCCTGGGGATATTTTATCCATAACTTCGTTATATCTCGTAAACTCTGATAATCTCCATTGCCTAAAATTAAATGATCTAAAAGGGGAAAACTCAAATATTGCGCCGCTTTTAACAACTGTTCTGTAAGATCGATATCTTCTGAACTCGGTTCTAGATTGCCAGAAGGATGATTATGAGCAACAATAAACCTAGTTGCTCCTTGTTTGATCACTTCTCGAAAGATTTCGCGAGGATGCACTAGGGTTTCGGTAGCTGTCCCGATCGTCACTACTTTTGTCCCGATAAAGCGATTCTTGACATCCAAGAAAATGACGGCAAATCTTTCCTGTGCTTGCCACATTAATTCGTGACTTAGAGTAGCTGCCGCGATCGCAGGATTATTGAGGGCAACCTTTTCCATCGGTCGAATCTGAAAGGCTCGTTTTCCTAGTTCAACTGCGGCTAGAATCGTTGTTGCTTTGGCCGGGCCAATGCCTGGAATGGCCATCAACTCTTGAGGATTAATGTCTCTGAGAACATCGAGAGGTTCGCGCTTGTGTTTGCTTAATTCTTGTAGGATGTATTGTCCCAATCCTAGCGCAGAGAGTTTCCCCTTTCCTTGACCCGTAGCCAGTAAAATCGCTAGTAATTCAGCCGTTGACAAGTTTTTTGCCCCAACGCTGAGTAATCGTTCGCGAGGTCGTTCACTGCTTGGAATATCGGCAATTCTGAGATTATAAGTCATAAATGGGTATTTTTGCTGTCAAATTAGCGCTCTATTCTAATTTTGCAGCTTTAGATTCGATCCTACGTCAAATCACTACAGTACCCCTACAGTGAATTCCCCGATAAAAACCGCGATCGCAAAATTAACCTCCGTATAATCCCCTAGCATAGGACTGATAAGTGGTAACTGGTAACTATTTGACCCATCTTGAGCGATCGCTTGCGTTTATATAAAAAAATATATACTTGCGTAACAAATCTGACATCTTACATTTCGGATTTTATTTTGCTGAATATACTGGATTAGAAACAAGCAAAAAAGATTATTCCCAAAAGCAAAATAGTTAAAACTTTATTCAAGTCAATTTTTTTTGCTAAGTAGGAGCCGTTATTTGGATCTTTTTGAGATTTAGAAATTTTTAAAAACTAAATAAAAATATTAGGAGGTATTTATGGAAGTCAATGACCTAAAACAATACCGAAAAATGGCTTTAATTCGATTAGAACAACTCCTCGTCAAGCAAGATGATAATTTTTATCCAGCCGATTACTTAGTCGATAAATCTATTAGAATTTTATCTCATTTACCCAAACTCCCAGATGGTGCGCGTCCCTATGCAGGTTTATATGGTTCAGGAAAAACGCTAGACCAATATCGCGATGTTGCCACAGATCGCCTTTTAGAATTAGTTGAAGCATTACCTCAGCTACATGAAATTGATGGAGAAATCGATGGATGCATTCGGAAGTTATCCGATCTTCCCGAACGTTCTTCAGCAGTTGAACCCTATATCGATTTGTTTATACTGCGTGAAGGAAAATCAGATGATGTTGAGATAAAAACTAATCCAGCACCTCATACTCAGCAATTTGTAACTACAGAACAATTACTTCAAATTGCAGGCACTAATCAATTTAAAGATCGGATTGAAAAATTTACGGATGGAGTTAACGCTACCCTGGAAAAATATAACATCAATAATAAACTGAGAATCGCTCATTTTCTGTCCCAAACCATGCATGAAAGTGGCGGCTTTCGTTGGCTGCGCGAGATTTGGGGGCCAACAGAAGCTCAGAAAACCTATGAACTTCCATTTAAAAAAGCTAAGGAGCTAAGTAATATTCAACCAGGTGACGGTTTTAAGTATAGAGGTCGGGGTTTAATTCAGCTAACGGGTCGAGGTAATTATCAAAAGTTTACTCATGAAGTTGGAAAAGATTTTGGTGTAGATTTTGTCGAACATCCAGAATTACTAGAACAATCTCCCTACGCAGTATTAGCAGCAGGATGGTATTGGAGTAGTCGCAACATTAATGCGGCGGCTGACCAAGACGATTTCGCTAGAGTTACTAAACTCGTTAATGGTGGAACGAATGGAATAGAAGACCGCAGAAAATATTTGCAACGAGCTAAAACAGTCTTACAAAACAGTATCGTTAAAACCGTTGTTTTTCCAACAAATATCTCTAATTTATATGACTTTTATAAAGCAAAATTAGAATATGGGCCAGACGCGATCGCTGATAATGAAAAGCTGGCTACTAATATTCAGGAAATTTTAATTTGGCTGAAATTTCTCGATCCTCCTGCTGATGGAAAATTTGGCCCAATATCCCTTAATGCACTCGTTGAATTTCAGGAGATCATGAGTGAAAAAATTCCAGAGCTAGCTGAAGAGAAGGGATTTCTTGGCCATGTAACAGCTAGAGTTTTAGTTGAAACTTCTCCTAATGAAGTACCCAAACCAGAACTGAAATTAGGCAATGATCTAGCCAGCCAAATTATCAAATATATGCAATATAAAAATTATCAAATTGCAACTAATTTAGGAGAATACAACATTGTCTATGTTGAAGGAATGGATACTAGCGGAAAGCTCAATAAAGATCAACCTAATTATTTTAATGATGTTCGCATGGTTATCGAAATTCTGAATGGAAAACCCAAAATTCTTGGTTGTTGGGAAGCGACAACGGAACCTGGATCTTACTGGACTTATCATCCCATGAATCCTAAAGGTGCAGCGCGTATTGCTTTCGGACAATACAAAGCTTGGAAGCTTGGTCGTCACGGTAATTCAGAACCCCATGAAGCACTTGTTCAAGCGGCCAATCTGACAGTTTGCAGAGATTTTAATAAAGATTTTAGCCGCACGGGAGACAAACTAGATACGGGTTCGTCGTTTGGTATTAATCAGCATTGGGGATACGATCTACCGCACAATAACGTTTACAATGCTAGTGCTGGCTGTCTGGTAGGACGTACCCGCCAAGGACATCGAGAGTTCATGAGAATTATCAAGCAGGATAAACGCTATCAAAAGAATCATAATTATCTTTTTCTAACAACCATCATTCCTGGCGATGATTTAGAGAAACAATTTGCTTCAAGCTAAGCTTGAGTTGTTAAGTGAGCAATTTTGAACTTAATTTTATCTGGGTTCGATATTAATAAGTAGTTGAACTTAGATAAAAATAAGGAGTGTAATGCTATGAATTTATATGATTTTTATCAAGCAAAATTAGAATACAGCACAGAAGCGATCGCAACTGACAAACAACTCGCTACTCACATTCAAGAAATCTTAATTTGGCTAGGATTTCTCAATCCTCCTGCTGATGGTCACTTCGGCCCAATTGCTACCAATGCGCTCATCGAATTTCAGGAGGTTATGAGCCAAAAAATACCAGAATTATCTGAAGAAAAAGGATTTCTTGGCAACATCACTGCCAAACTATTAACAGAAATTTCTCCCGATAAGATTCCCAAGCCAGAACTTAATTTAGGTAACGATCTAGCCGGCAGAATTATTAAATATATGCAACACAAAGGCTACCAAATCGCTACTAAGCCTGGAGAATATAACATTGTTTATGTGGAGGGAATGGATACTGATGAAAAGCTAAATGATAACAAGCCTAATTGCTTTAATGATATCCGTGTGGTTATTGAAATTCAAAATGGAATACCCAAAATTATTGGCTGTTGGGAAGCCACAACAGAACCAGGAGCTTATTACACTTATAAACCGATAAATTCTGAAGGATCTGCTCGTATTCTTTTTGGACAATATAAAGCTTGGCGAGTAGGACAATGTGGAATATCAGAACCTCATGAAGCCATTATTCAAGTAGAAAATATCACTGTTTGTAGAGACTTTAACAAAGATTTTAGACGGATAGGCGATAGGATTGAGACAGGTTTATTTGGCATCAATCAGCACTGGGGATATGACTTACCAAGAAATAACATTAACATGAGTAGTGCTGGTAGTTTGGTGGGACGTACTCGCAATGGACATCGGGAGTTTATGCAAATTATCAAGCAGGATAAACGATACAAAAAAAATCCTAATTATCTGTTCTTAACTACGGTTATTTCTGGCGATGATTTAGAAAAGCAGTTTCCTCCAGTTTTAGCCAATGAAGTAGAAAAAGATTTAAGTTCTAATGGCTTTAAAACTCAGCAGCAAAGTTTACCAGCAGAAAACTCTGCAACATTAATTCTGAATCAACTCAGTGCAGTCTCCAAATTAACTTCGTCTCAAGCGCAAGAAACACCAGAAGCCAAGAAATTTCAGGAAACTCTCTCAAAAATGAACCCCGAACAACAATTAGAACTTGTTAAGAAATATTTACAAGCCTTACTTGTCTATTGTTCAGAAAATAGTCAGTAGAATACTAAAAAATAAGTTTTGTAACTCAAACCATAAAAAATATTTATAGTTAATAAATTAAGAAATTTTTTGAGCTAGATTGTTTGTAACCAAAAAAGAGGTAATTTTTATGGGCAATGATTTTCCTACAACAACCAATGAAAGGGCAGAGTCAATAAATTCTGAGACTATCTTGCCGAAAGACAATACTTCTAAAACTTCTTTTCAAGAAAAAGTTAATGACAATAAATTTTTTGAAGCATTTGCATCAGTTATTGAAGATACAGTAACGCTAGAAATAATGACGATAGTTGAGGATGAAAATGAAAATTGGGTTAAAGATAAATGCGATCGCGAGAAAGAACAAGGAATGCCTGGAAAAAGAATGGTAACGCAAATCAAACTTTTAAATGGCGATATCACCAATATTATTGGCAATCGCTTCATTGAAAATCCTTCTTACGAACATCTTCGAGAGTTTCATGAAACACAAGTTTTGAAAGGACAAGATATTATCAAAGGAAATCTTGAATGCTTACATAAAGCGCTAACTTATTTAATCAATATACATAAACAAGAAAATAGTCAGAAAAATGAATAAAAAATCTAAAAGATTTGCTAAAAAACTAATTTTGGCAAAAAATAATGATAACTAAATCGGCTTGAGGAATCTAGAAAATGACACAAACAAACTCCTCCCACAACAAATCGAACGCTCCTAAGCCATCTAATTCAAATTTAAACAACCTAAAAAATGATGATGATGAAACTATAAATCGTATTGAAAATAGCTTTAAGAATTTTGCCAAAGGTTTAAGTAATGTTTTTAAAGATATTACTGCTTTAGAAGTCAACACTATGGTTGTTTCTAACATTACAGGAGCTAAATTTAATCCTCTAAGAGCGTATAAGTTAATTTATGGTTTGAAAGATGAGGATCAGTCAGAAAACAACAAAAACAAGCCAGATCAACACAAGATAAATAAGACTGTTGAAAGGTTACACGAGCAACTTGAGATGGCGTATCAACAATATTGTTTAAAACTAAAAAGTGAAGCTCCCTTACAAGCAGCAAGTTTTCCAGAAACCCTTCCAAACCCTAATAGCGAGGAGGGACTAAATCAGGTGTTACAATTACTAGAAAATAGCAAGTTTTTGCTAACTCTTAGAAAGTTGAAAGAAGTTTATGCCTTACTAGAAGGTGAAGACGCGGCTGAGGCTAATCTCAATGACATTATCTCTGCTCAAACTGTAATTCAAATAGATGGAGACATTCTTAATCGTTTTCATAAATATTTATTAGATACAAATGATAGTGAGCGAAAATTTTTACTCAATATCCATCAACAAGCGGTAATTGCCGGTGAAGAAAATTGGCGTGAGTTACTTAAGTTTATCAAAGAGTTGATGGAAGGTATTGTTAGTTATTTTAAGAAAGATAAATGGTTTCGATAATAAAAAATGAGTAAAACTTACGAGATAGTCTTGGTTCCAACTCAAAATATTCGATATAGAATCAATAGATTAAGTGATTTTTTTCAAACTAAAATAAAAAAAAAGTTTAAAAAACAAGATAACGACATTTTTAAAAAAAGCTCAACATCAGAAAAAATTTTTCTTGAACTTTCTTTTGAAGAAGGAGAGTTTATTTTTCATTTAAATAAAAAAATCTTAAAAGAAATTTTTCAAATTCAAGATCGATATCGTTTTTATGAGGTTAAATCTCAACAACTACGCAATTTACTGATAGATTTGCTCCAAAATATTTTTTTTTCTAATGAACAGATTTATTTTGACTATGGACTAACATTTACAACTTGCTATTACCCTGACTTTATAGAGCATAATCCTGGAAAAGGAGATCGAATCGTAAGAACTTTTATGGCTCTCGATGGAGATATTTTTATTCAGATTCATAAAAATTATTTATCTGACAATTATCAAAATCTTGTCTTAACTCATCACTTGCTAATCAATAAAGTATTATATTCTCTTCGTACTAGCATATTAGATAGTTTTAATAATTGTGCTGTTTTAATAGGAATATTAATTGCGATTTTAAGATTAAGTTTTTCTCTTCAGGGAAATGTAATTTTTCAAAAATCTACAATAGTTTTAACGATGTTACATTGGCTAGGACAGCTAATTTTAATAGAAGTTATATGGTTTGGATTTTTTTTAATTATTAAATCTTGGATTTTCCCTCGGATTAAAAGTACTATTTGGAAGCAAATAATCAATCCTAGAAGTCTATTAAGAAGTAAGATAGCAAAATTTTTGCTGAGACTATGATAAAAAATATCTTTTTTGTTTGTTAGGCTAAAAAGGCCTCAAGCTCCCTGATTCATCAGTGGGGTCAATCCTTTCAGTGTGCTAGAGTGTAGGACAGTTAACAGTTAACAGTTCTTTGATGAAAGGATTTTAGATTAATTTTTCTTCTGCTCCCAATCACCAATCACCATTCACCTTCACCAGTCATCGATCACCAATCACCAATCACCAATCACCAGTCACTAATCCAAAATCGATTGACGATCGCATCGCCCTTTGTTAATGTGGAGTCATCGCAGGAAATAAATCTTTCAAAACTTACTCAATGATTACCAGCAGCGCTTACTACTTTTATTTTTGGTTTATGTCGGTTCACCGGAGGTGAAGCCAGTTTCTACTGGAAACCAAGGGTGAACCGCAGAGTAAAAGCTGCGGTTTTTTGTTTTCTAGCTAACAAAATGCGATCTTAATTTGAAGAAACAAGTAATGGCTCTATTTTCTAATTGGTTTTACGGTTTTTATTTTTATTGGCCCAGAAAAATTCCGGGTTCATAGAGTCGCATACCTAATTCTCTCCCATGTCTCGCCCGGAACCCAAATTGGAAACCGGGCTTTTTAATTGTCTATTTTTGCAAAGGAATGATTAACCATGTTGAACGCCAAACTCGTCGTTAAATCACATCCCGAAGAGAAAACTATTGTTCCCTTATCTGACAACATTGCCTTCGGCGATACAGAAATCGTCATTATCGGCGGCCCATGTACCGTTGAAAGTTTAGAACAGATGGAACGAGTTGCCAGTCATCTAAAACCTTCTCCCGTACAAGCATTGCGGGGCGGCGTATACAAACCCAGAACCTCTCCCTACGCTTTCCAGGGATTAGGACGAGAAGGACTAAAAATTTTAGCAGAAATTAGGCGATGTTATGGAATGCCTGTCATCACAGAAGTGATGTCAATAGAACAAATTGAGATTGTTGCCGCCCATGTCGATATGCTGCAAGTCGGCAGTCGCAATATGCAAAACTTCGATTTACTCAAAGCATTAGGAAAAGTCAATAAACCCATACTCCTCAAACGTGGCCTGGCAGCTACCCTTGAGGAGTTTGTTTATGCGGCTGAGTATATTCTCAGTCACGGCAATCCTAACATCGTTCTGTGTGAACGCGGCATTCGCAGTTTTGATTCTTATACTCGTAACGTCCTCGATCTTGGTGCAGTAGCGGCTCTTAAACAGATTACTCACCTACCCATTATTGTCGATCCTTCTCATGCCGTCGGCAAGCGAGAATTAGTTGCACCGTTGGCAAAAGCTGCGATCGCGTGTGGAGCCGATGGTTTAATTATAGAATGTCATCCAGAACCAGAAAAATCCGTTTCCGATGCCCGTCAAGCCCTTTCTCTAGAAGAAATGGTCAATTTAGCCCGCAGTTTAGAAACACTTGCTACCGCCGTAGGGCGTTGTTTACAGATTTTCTTTGATTGTTAACAAATTCAAAATCGAGAGAAGACAAATAGTGATTATTTAACTTGCATACTTTTAAAGTAAAGGATAAGCTATTAATCTGTTTCTTGTTCGTTCTTATTATCTCGATCCCCAATTAAGGTTAACTAGAATATTAGAGATTTTCCTGCTTATTATCGAAAAAATCGCTAAGATGACAGTAGCATAATTATCAGAATTCTTTACTATTGAACTGGTAAATTAATCGCAACTGTAGTCAACACTGTTATTCCAATTACAACCATGATTGAATCATCTGTCGGTGTGATCGAGGAAGTTCAATTACCTCGCGAAGAGAGGGTAATCCAGCTTAAAAACGTCATAGAAACCCTACGGATTGCCGATGAGATTGCTAGTAAAGGTTATTTAATTACTAGCTCCGAACTGGCAGATCTGATGGATATTAATGCCAGTGCCGTAACCAGTCGCGGCGATAACTGGTCTTGGCGTAACTGGGTCGTGTCGCGGGTAAGACGAGAAGGCAATCAAATCCTCTGGCAACTCGAAAAAGTAGATTAGCAAGGAGGGAGGATGAAGATGAAAAA
>CAYTUO010000027.1:0-20496 GCA_964441015.1 uncultured Pleurocapsa sp. | reverse complement strand
ATCGACGGCAAAGGAGAAATTAACACCAGCGAAACCCGTCTAGTAGAATCGCCTGCGCCTGGGATCGTTTCTCGTAAATCCGTGTGCGAACCCCTACAGACCGGAATTACCGCCATTGATGCAATGATTCCCATCGGACGCGGACAGCGCGAGTTAATCATCGGCGATCGCCAGACGGGAAAAACGTCTGTAGCCGTAGATACCATTATTAATCAAAAAAGCGAAAATGTTATTTGCGTCTACGTAGCGATCGGTCAAAAAGCTTCTACCGTCGCTCAAGTCGTCGATACCCTAGCATCCAAAGGCGCAATGGACTACACCGTGGTAGTTGCTGCTAACGCTAACGATCCGGCAACTTTACAGTTTCTCGCGCCCTACACCGGAGCGACGATCGCGGAATACTTCATGTACAAGGGCAAGCACACCCTGGTCATTTACGACGATCTCACCAAGCAAGCACAAGCCTACCGCCAGTTGTCGCTGCTACTGCGTCGTCCACCCGGACGGGAAGCTTATCCTGGAGACGTATTCTACCTCCACTCTCGTTTGTTAGAGCGTGCCGCTAAGCTCAGTGACAAACTGGGTAGCGGGAGCATGACCGCACTGCCCGTGATCGAAACGCAAGCGGGTGACGTATCTGCTTACATTCCTACCAACGTTATTTCTATTACCGACGGTCAGATCTTCCTCTCCTCCGACTTGTTTAACGCTGGTTTCCGTCCCGCCATCAACGCAGGTATCTCTGTATCTCGCGTGGGATCTGCCGCTCAAACCAAGGCGATGAAGCAGGTGGCCGGTAAGCTAAAGCTAGAATTGGCTCAGTTTGCCGAACTAGAAGCCTTTTCTCAGTTTGCATCCGATTTAGATGCCGCAACTCAAGCACAATTGGCACGAGGTCAGCGCCTGCGCCAGATTCTCAAACAGCCTCAAAACTCTCCCTTAGCCGTATGGGAACAGGTAGCCACCGTTTATGCAGGTTTGAACGGATATCTAGACGACCTGCCAGTCGAAAAAGTGGTTGATTTTGCTGCTGGATTGCGCGAGTACCTCAAGACTAGCAAGGCCAAGTACCCCGAAATGGTCGGCGAGAAGAAGGCACTGACAGAAGATGCAGAAGCCCTGCTCAAAGAAGCGATTAAGGAATACAAGCAAGCTTTCTCTGCATAGTCAGTAACTACCAAGCTGTCAGCCGTCAGTCAATAGCTGATAGCTGATAGCTAACAACTGATAACTGATTACTGATTACTGACAACTGATTTATGGCAAATCTTAAAGCTATCCGCGATCGCATTCAGTCGGTCAAAAATACGAAAAAAATTACAGAAGCCATGCGCCTTGTGGCAGCCGCCAAAGTTCGTCGCGCCCAGGAACAAGTCATTGCTACCCGTCCCTTTGCCGATGCGCTGGCACAGGTTCTGTACAATCTACTCAATCGACTCCGATTTGGAGAAGTCAGCTTGCCCTTGCTGACACAACGCGAAGTCCGCACGGTTGCCTTGTTTGTGATTTCAGGCGATCGCGGTCTGTGTGGCGGTTACAATACCAATGTCATCCGCCGTGCCGAACAACGGGCCAAGGAACTGAAAGCGCAAGGCATCAATTACAAATTCGTCTTAGTCGGACGCAAAGCGATTCAATATTTCCAGCGTCGCAAACAACCGATTCACGAAAAAACCTATATGGGTTTGGAGCAGATTCCCTCTGCTGCTGAAGCCTCTCAGATTTCTGACGAACTGCTGTCGCTATTTCTGTCCGAAACCGTCGATCGCGTTGAGTTAATCTACACCCGTTTCGTTTCTCTCATCAGTTCTCGCCCCATCGTTCAGACACTACTTCCCCTAACTTTTCAGGGACTAGAAGTTCAAGACGATGAAATTTTCCGCCTGATTACCCGCGAAGGGAAGTTCCAGGTAGAACGCGAGAAAGTAACTACGCCAATGGTGTCTTTTTCTCAAGATATGATTTTCGAGCAAGATCCGGTGCAAATTCTTGATTCTCTCCTGCCTCTCTATCTGAACAACCAGTTACTGAGAGCGTTACAGGAATCAGCCGCCAGCGAACTTGCAGCCCGCATGACCGCAATGAATAACGCCAGCGATAACGCCAGCGAGTTGATTAGCACACTAACCCTTTCCTACAACAAAGCTCGTCAAGCTGCGATTACTCAAGAACTTCTGGAAGTTGTTGCAGGTGCTAACGCACTGTAATTAACTTCTCAAGAATATTTGTTCGAGCGTCTAAGATTTTCTTAGGCGCTTTTTGATTAATGTAACCAGTAAATAATCGATCTTACTCGGACTGTCCCAAGCTAGAAGGATCGCGCCCTGGAACATTTTCTATTGCAGCTAAAGCGGCTCTCGAACCAGCCAGAATATCCCTTTCCTCCCCACCCAAATACAGCCGTCCGAAACTGCCAATAGCACTCACCTGTAAGATGTTAATGAGGGCAGCTTTTTCCGCTTCATTGGCTGCGAGGGCCGCATAGGCAGCAGGCTGAACCTCTAAAACATACAAGGTTTGTCCGGCTAGCAGCATCTGTCCGCGCCGTCCGCGATTAATTAATTGAGCTTGATAGGCATCGATATTGCGAATGATTTGACTAGAGACGACTTGGGGTTTGAGACAATCTCGTTGGTGGACTCCCATCGCTTGTAGAATTGCCTTACCTGCTGCCCGCGTTTCGCCTTGATTGCTAGAGTGAATTTCTAAAAGTCCATAGAGTCGTTCGACAAACAACACGCCAGGACGAACGACAGCCGATTTGAGAGCGATATCAGTAATGCGGTTGATTTCAATCCCTGGTGAAACTTCAATCCACAGAGAAGCATCGCCTGGTAGCGGTAAAAATCCTATAGCGACAGTTCCGATATAAGCTGCGTGTTGAGGTTGTAAGTTATCGAGAAAAACGTAACTGCGAAGTTCTACACCCAAAGTTTAACTCTCCGTATCCGGTTAGTGGCATTAATGTTTAGAGAACCAGACGAACAAATTTTTTCTTACCGACTTGTAATACCTTGCCGTTCAGTTGTTCGGGAGTATCAAAAGATAGCTCGGTGTCGGTAATGCGATCGCCATCCAAACGAACTGCACCTCCTTGAATCTGTCTGCGCCCCTCTCTATTACTCGGACACAATCCGCTAGCATTGAGAAGATAAAACAATTTTGCAGGAAACTGAAGCCCAGCTAACGCATATTCAGGTACGGTGTCAGCAGAAGCAGTACTTCCCTTGATAACAAGATCTTCTGCCGTTATCTGGGCTGCTTTAGCCGTTTCCTGACCGTGGTATTGAGAAACAACTTCCAACGCCAATAATTTTTGACACTGACGCGGTGTTTCTGGCAGGCGATCTAGCGGTAAATTGGTCAGTAGCTCAAAGTAATCTTTTAATAGGGCATCGGGCGTTTTTTCTAACTTCGAGTACATCGAAAGCGCATCTTCCCTCAATCCAACATAGTTATTGAGGGACTTAGACATCTTCTGTACGCCATCCGTGCCGATTAAAATCGGCAACAATAAGCCAAACTGGGGCTTTTTGCCAAAATGTCGCTGGAGATCCCGTCCAACAGCCATATTAAACTTTTGATCCGTTCCACCTAACTCGATATCAGCCTCGACTGCTACTGAATCATATCCTTGCATCAAGGGATAGAGAAACTCGTGTAGATAAATTGGGTTTTCTTGAGCAAAACGTTCGGAAAATCCTTCCTTGGCTAGCATTTGCCCAACCGTCATGGTAGAGAGCAACTCTAAAATCTGTTTGAGATCCAACTGGCTCAACCACTCAGAATTGTAGCGAATTTCTAAGCGTCCTGGCGTATCGAAATCTAGAATCGGACGTAACTGATTGAGATAGTCCTTAGCATTTTCCTTGACTTGTTCTGCTGTCAACTGACGACGCACCTCGGATTTCCCAGTAGGATCGCCAATTTGGGCCGTAAAATCGCCGATAATCAGGACAGCCGTATGACCTGCATCCTGAAACGCTCGCAGCTTGCGAAAAGGAATGCTGTGCCCTAAATGAATATCTGCTCCTGTTGGGTCAATTCCTAATTTGATTCGCAAAGGATAGTCTGTCTTAGCTAACAAAAGTGCGAGGTTTTCCTCCCGATTGTCCGAATCCGGTCGATTAGGAAAAATTTCGTGCGTCCCTCGATATAACCAGTCGAGGTTTTGCGGTCGATCTGAAACAGGCATGAGCGATTTTTCGTCTTCAAAAGTCAGAACTGTATAGGCACACTAAGGGACTCAAATTCGTACCGTCAGACTATTATAGATGGAAGTCTCGCCGTCTTCCCAAGTAAATTGTTAGTAGCGGCGAAAAATGAGGTAATAATATAAGGAACTTAGTAGATTGACTGACAAAAAAAATTTGTGCCGTTTACTAATTGACTATAACAAACAAAATATCGGAGTTTTCCTATTTTTTACTAATTTCTTTGAGAACAAAATCAATACTTTTCGGAGTGAGGAAGTAGAAAAGCTGTGTCGTCTAGTACCATTGGACAAAAACAACAACAGAAACAATCGTTTCCCCTAAGTTTTCTCTTGAAAAACGAAGTAGCCAGAGTCGCAGGCGGAACCGTTCTAGGTCTCAGTATGTTAGCCAGTGCGGTAGTAGCAGGGGGAATGGTTGGTCTAGCCGTTAGCTTTCGCAACCTTCCCGATGTCAGGCTGCTTCGTTCCTACGCTCCCACAGAGACAAGTTATGTTTATGACATTAAAGGGAAACTTCTTTCTAGCCTTCATGGAGAAGCCAATCGCCGCGTTGTCAGACTCGACCAAATTTCTCCTGAACTCAAACGAGCCGTGCTAGCCATAGAAGACAGTCACTTTTATCTGCACCACGGCATTAACCCCCACAGTATTGGTCGTGCCGTACTCGTTAACTTAAAAAGTAGAGGCGTGGAGGAAGGAGCGTCTACCCTCACCATGCAGTTAGTCAAAAATATCTTCCTCTCCCACGAACGAACTTACACCCGCAAATTAGCAGAAGCGGTACTGGCTATTCGCGTCGAACAAATTTTTAGCAAGGATGAGATTTTAGAGATGTACCTCAATAATATCTATTGGGGTCACAATAACTACGGCGTGCAAACGGCGGCTGAAAGCTACTTTAATAAACCTGCCTCTCAGCTAAATCTCGCAGAAGCAGCGATGATGGCAGGACTGATTCAAGCCCCAGAAGCCTACAGTCCTTTTAATAACTACCAATCTGCCAAAGAGCGACAGGCCATTGTTTTAGGTCGGATGCGGGACTTGGGTTGGATTACTGCTCAAGAAGAAGCGGCGGCTCGCCAACAGAAGCTGGCACTGGGAAAACCGACATCTTGGCAGGGAAGCAAGCTACCTTACGTGACCGATGCCGTCATCCAAGAGTTGAACGAACGCTTTGGGCGGGAGACTGTCCTCAAGGGCGGTATGCGCGTCCAGACCACGGTTGACTACAATCTGCAAAAAATGGCTGAGGAAACGGTACGGGGAGCTTATAGTACCTTAAGAGGTCGCGGTCTTTATGCTAAAGAGTTGCAAATTGCTTTGGTGGCAGTCGATCCTCGGACACACTTCGTTAAAGCTTTAGTGGGTGGCGTTGATTACGATAAAAGCCAGTTAAATCGCACGATTCAATCTCGCCGCCAGCCTGGATCTGCCTTTAAGCCATTCGTCTATTATACGGCTTTTGCCAGTGGGAAATTTACTCCTGAATCCGCGATCGATGATGCGCCAATTAGCATCCGAGACGGCAACAAGTATTATACGCCGAAAAACTATGGGGGCGGTTATGCAGGGCCCATGAGCCTTCGGACAGCACTGATGCAATCTCGTAACGTTCCCGCCGTTGTTCTAGGTAGAAAAGTGGGTCTAGACAAAGTGATTGAAGTCTGCCGTCGTCTGGGAATCAAAAGTCCTTTGCTGGCGGTTCCTTCGTTGCCTCTGGGTGCGGCTGACCTGACCCCGTTGGAGATGGCAGGAGCTTATGCAACTTTTGCAAGTAACGGCTGGCATTCAGATCCGACCATCATCGTCCGCGTGACAGATAGTCAAGGAAACGTGCTGTTAGATAATATTCCCAAACCTAAATTAGTTTTAGATCCTTGGGCAACGGCTTCCTTAACTTCGGTTTTACAAGGCGTAATTAATGGCGGTACGGGAACAGCAGCCCAAATTGGTCGTCCGGCGGCAGGTAAGACAGGAACGACGGACTCAGAGCGAAATGTTTGGTTTGTTGGCTACGTTCCTCAGTTAGCAACAGCCCTTTGGATTGGAGATGATGCTAACCGCGCTCTAGGTAAGGGCATTACAGGAGGGGGTTTTGCTGCTCCGATTTGGCGCAATTTTATGAGTCAAGCAGTCAAAAACGAGCCTGTTAAATATTTTCCCTCTCCTTCTCAGTTTCCTCGTCCTTCTAGTCGATGAAATAGGGCACTTAGAGGAAAAGGATTATATTAAGGCTTTACAGGATAGGTAGTGTGGCACAATGAGAAACACTGATTAAGATCAATGCTCACACGCAAAAGTTTTTACGCTCGTAGATTTATTTAGACATGACTGCAACTCTCCAAGCGCCTCCTAAGACTCGCCGCGTGGTTTTCCCCTTCACCGCGATTGTCGGTCAAGAAGAAATGAAACTCTCTCTCATCCTCAACGTCATCGATCCGAAAATTGGTGGTGTCATGATTATGGGCGATCGCGGTACGGGTAAATCGACCACGATCCGTGCTTTAGCCGATTTGTTGCCAGAAATTGAAGTCGTCAGCGACGATCCCTTCAACTCCGATCCCTACGATCCCGACTTGATGAGCGATCGCGTTCAGCAACAACTAGAACAACAAGTATCTCTGCAAGTGGCCAAAAAGAAGGTTCCGATGGTTGACTTGCCCTTGGGAGCAACAGAAGACCGCGTTTGCGGCACCATTGATATTGAAAAAGCCCTATCTGAAGGGGTAAGAGCCTTTGAACCCGGACTGCTGGCCAAAGCCAATCGGGGAATTCTCTACGTCGATGAAGTCAACCTACTCGACGATCACTTAGTAGACGTTCTCCTCGACTCAGCCGCTAGCGGTTGGAATACGGTAGAAAGAGAAGGGATTTCTATTCGTCACCCCGCCCGTTTCGTGCTAGTCGGTTCGGGCAACCCAGAAGAGGGAGAACTTCGCCCGCAACTGCTCGATCGCTTTGGAATGCACGCTGAAATTCATACAGTCAAAGAACCTGCCTTGAGAGTGCAAATTGTCGAGCAACGCTCAGAATTCGACGGCGATCCCCAGAAATTTTGCGAAAAATACCAAGCCGAACAAGAAGCGCTCCAAGAAAAGATAGTCAAGGCCCAAAAACTCCTGCCTGAAGTCCAAATCGATTACGATCTGCGCGTTAAAATTTCAGAAGTTTGTTCTGCCCTCGATGTGGATGGCTTGAGGGGAGATATCGTTACCAATCGCGCGGCTAAAGCTTTAGCTGCCTTTGAAGGGCGCACAACCACGACGGTAGACGATATTCGTCGAACGATTACCCTTAGCCTGCGGCATCGACTGCGTAAAGATCCCCTAGAGACGATTGATTCTGGCTATAAAGTCGAAAAAGCTTTCAACCGCGTCTTTGGTTTGGAAGTGCCAGAAGAAAAGTAGTCATGAGTCATGAGTCTTTAGCGATTCGTTATCTTGGACTAAGGACTGAGGACTGAGGACTGAGGACTGAGGACTAGCGAGCGAGACGCTCGCACTACAGGACAAATGACGCAAGAACCATTGATTGAACTGAGAGGGGTTTGCAAGTCCTTTGGCGACAAGGTTATTCTCGATTGCTTTGACTTGACCATTTATCACGGAGAAGCACTGGTAATTATCGGCCCCTCTGGGACGGGCAAATCAACGGTTTTACGAGTTATTGCTGGTTTGCTTCCAGTTGATTCTGGCGAAATTTACGTCAAGGGAAAACTGCGACGAGGATTAATCGAAGACGAAGAAGATAGCATCCGCATTGCTTTGGTTTTTCAGCAGGCTGCTCTATTCGATTCTCTAACGGTTGAGGAGAATGTCGGCTTTTTCTTGTACCAGCATTCCAAGCTGCCCCCCTCAAAAATTCGAGAATTGGTAGAGGAAAAACTAGGGATGGTAGGATTACAGGGAATTGGCGCTCGCTATCCAGCCGAACTGTCTGGCGGAATGCGAAAGCGAGTCAGCTTTGCTAGGGCGATCGTGTCCAACCCAGAGAACCCCCAAGACAATCCCGAAGTCATTCTCTACGACGAACCCACCGCAGGACTCGATCCCATTGCTTCAACCGTTATAGAAGATTTAGTCCGCCACCTCCAACGCATTCCGGGGGGATGCCCTACTTATGTCATGGTGACGCATCAGGGCAGTACCATTCGTCGCACCGCCGATCGCATCGTTTTTCTCTATGAAGGCAAAATTCAGTGGCAAGGAAGCGTTGAGGAGAGCCATACCACCGACAATCCCCTAGTCCGACAATTTTTTAGCGCTAGCGTTGACGGCCCGATCCGAGTCATCGATTAAGCTATTGTAGTCATAAAACTTGACACTTTAAGACAGAGCGAGGAACTAAAGATGGTGCGATCGCGAACAGTTCGAGAAGGCTCAGTTGGGTTATTTGCGCTTCTAGGATTAGTTTTATTTGGTGGCTTGGCAATTTGGCTGCGAGGTGGGGGATTCGGTCAAAAAACCTATCAGTTCACTGCCGAATTTTCTGATGTTAGCGGCCTGCAAATCGGCGCTCCTGTTCGCTTTCGTGGCGTGACGATCGGCAAAATTGCTGCGATGACTCCTGGAGCCAAAAATGTTGATGTCATTCTCGAAATTTCCTCGGCTAAGGTGATTATTCCTCACCAAGTAAGGATTCAAACCAATCGCTACGGACTGATCGGCGAAGCTTCTATTGACATTACTCCATTAGGCTCTCTTCCTCCTGAAACTCAAGCTTTCAATCCCCTCAGCCCCGATTGCAATTCCCAAGTCATTATTTGTAGTCAAGATCGTCTCCAAGGCGACCCTGGGATCCAGCTTTTCGAGAATCTGGCTCGTCTGAGCCAACTCTATACCGATCCCAAATTCTTTAACAGTATTACTGGTGCCGCACAAAGCGCTTCTGAGGCTGCCGCTCGCATTGCCAAATTGAGCGATGTTTTAGGCCGTTTGTCTTTGACAGTTAACCGAGAAATTCAAGGCGTTTCTGATACGACCACAGCGCTTACTAAAACCGCCAATCAAAGTACTCAGCTTGTTGCCAATCTCAATAATTTATTAGTAGAAAATAAAAACAGTCTAGAAAGCACGCTCAGCACCACTTCAAAACTGGTGACCAATCTGAACGGTTTGATCTCAGAAAATCGAGCCAATCTAAACACAACCCTCATTAGTATCGAGCAAACTAACCAGGAGTTACGCAAGCTCGTCGTTAACCTGCAAGCCACTGTCGAGCAATTCAATCGAGGGTTGACCGCCTCCAATACTGAAAACATGGTAGAAAACTTGCAAACTTTAGTGGCTAACGCAGCAGAGACCTCCACTAACCTGCGATCACTTTCTCAAACTCTCAATGATCCAACCAATATGCTAACGATACAGCGTACTTTGGACTCAGCTAGAGCTACCTTTGAAAATGCCCAGAAAATTACTTCAGATCTAGACGATTTGACAGGCGATCCAGCTTTTCGCAACAATTTGCGTAACTTAGTTAACGGGTTAAGCAATCTAGTCTCGTCTACTCAGCAGTTAGAACAACAAATTAAAACTGCGAAAGCCTTAGAAGCAGCGACACAACAATTAGAACAGTCAATTCACTCGCCTGAGCGTCTAAAACCCTACAACAGCACAGTCAGCAAAAAGGATGTTAATACCCAACTCTCTTATCTAGAATTGATTCCTCAAACTGTCTCTGAAAGTGATGAGAAAAAAGAATTCTCAGCGTCAAGATAAGCCTTGGGTTGAGTATATTAAACAATCAACTCGTCACTATATTGAAACTGTATTTAGTGCGATTCCCAGTCTCTTCCCAAAATCAATTCATGCAGTAACTTATGAAGGATTTTTACTGAAAGTACAGGCCTTTATCTTGGCTGCTCTTCGAGTGCTTCAAGAATTGCATCAAGCGTGTGAAAGTCATCGACAATCTGCGAACGCTCATCCTCGCTTATATTAATGTCTTCCAATTGAGCGCGAATAGGCTGTAGTTTTCTATGCAGATCTTCTCTAATCGATCTCAGAGATTCCAAACGATTTGCTTATGATGCCATATTTTTTCTTTCCTTGAAGACTTGAACGTCAATGGATTGGATTTCGATTACGCTCTCACCGAAAACTGAGCGGCATAACGCTCCGGTTCAGCGGCGGCGCGCAAGCGCCGTCCGCTGCAACCGCTTGTTGAGCGGCACGCCAGTCACGGAATCCCATGCTTACTTCGTCACCACGTACCAGTTGTTCTGGATGTCATGTGCAAGGCGATGCGTCGTGATCGAGCGAAAACCCGCCTTCTCCAGATATTCCCGTGTCCTTTCTTCACCCCACATGGCACCCAGACCTTCCCCGCCCTGCGCGAGCGACACAGTCATGCAGTGCATGCACGAGATCGTGTAAAGGAAGGTTCCGATCGGGTGTTCGATGTCCTTGTGCACGTGGCTTGTGCCGCTGATGTCCTGCATGAGATACACGCCATCGGATTTCAAGGTCCGATGAATGCCCTTGAGTACGTTGAGCGGCTTGGCTTGGTCGTGTATCGCATCGAAGGTCGTAACGAAATCGAACGCATCTGGCTCAGCAGCCGTGTCGAAAGTGCTGAGATCGACGGCGATGAACTCGACGTTTTCCAGGTTGGCCTCCGCCGCCTTGTCGCGTGCGTACCCGATAGCTTCGCGCGAGAGGTCCATGCCGACGAAGCGGCTCTCTGGATAAAGTTCGGCGAGCCGCGTGAGGATGCGCCCCCGACCACAGCCTGCGTCGAGTACGCGGATGCCTTTAGCGAGCCGTTCCCTAAGCCCCGGTACAAGCGGCAAGATGTGCGACTCAAGCGATGACAGTACCGATTGACCGCTGTCCTCGGCCATCACCTCGTGGAAGCGCGGGAACTTCTCGTACGGCACGCCGCCGCCCCTTTTGAAGCACTCGACGATGTCGTCCTCCACACAGCCCATCACGGCGATGTATTGCCCGAACACCGCCATGTTGTCGGCCGCGGCCGCCCGTGTCAGAAACGCGGCATGTTCCGCCGGCAACGAGTAACAGTTGCTGGCCGGATCGAAGTCAACCACGCCACCGGTCACCATCGCTCCGAGCCACTCGCGGACATAACGCTCGTTCAGCTCGGCCCGTGCTGCGATCTCTTCCGAGCGTGCCGGTGGCGACTGGCTCATGATGTCAAACAATCCGGTGCGGTGTCCGATGGAGACCATCAAACAAAGAGCGCCGTTGTTCAGCGCGGTTAGTACCTTTCCGGCGAAAGCTTCCGCCTTCGCCTGATCGAAATGAGGCTGCGTGCCTTTCGCTGACATGATTTCTGCCTCCTTAACTTTGCCGCCTAACGTTCCGGTTGAGCGGCTGTTGGTATCCTCTTTTTTTAAGAGGGGTAGGGCGATCGGACTTTAGATTGATAAGGTGATCGCGTTTTTCTTCCCGAAGGGCGATCGCTTCGCGTTTTCCTATCAGTAACATAAAAGTTTATGATTTGGTACGTCGAGACCAAACTAACGCATAAGACAGTTATGGCTACCTTATACTCCCTCCATCCCAAAAATCCGCAGCAACGTATCGTCGATGAAATTTGCTATGCTCTCAGGCGCGGAGCCGTCATGCTCTATCCTACCGATACTGTCTACGCCATTGGTTGCGATCTGAACGCTAAATCGGCAGTCGAGCGAGTCAGAAAACTGAAACAGTTATCGAATGACAAGCCCCTCACATTTCTTTGTTCGTCTTTGTCGAATATTTCTGAATATGCTTTGGTCAGCGATTCGACTTACCGGATTATGAAGCGTTTGATTCCAGGTTCATACACCTTTTTGTTACCCGCTACTAAATTAGTGCCTAAGCTAGTGATGAACCCCAAGCGCAAAACGACTGGCATTCGTGTTCCCGATCATCCCGTCTGTCAAGCCATTTTACAGACTTTGGGCAATCCGATTATTTCCAGTTCAGCCCATTTACCCGATGGAGATGGAAAATTTCCGACGCTCGGACTAGAGAAAGCCAAACTATTCGATGTAATGGATAAGTTAGTAGATATCATTATCGACGACGGTTCCGCTCCTGGGGTAGAAGTTTCTACGATTCTCGATTTAACAACAGAAGAACCAATTGTTATTAGAAAAGGCTTGGGCTGGGAGGAGGTAGAAAATTGGCTGACTCCGCTAGGTTGATTTTAGCAACAGAGAGAATAAAAGGGAAGAGATTTATTTCCCTTCCCCTTTGTTGATTTAGTGCCTTGCCTTCAGAGTTTTGTTTCAGTTTTTTGCGTAGCATCTGTTGCTGTTTTTTCAGTTGTCTCTGTCGTGCCGAGCCGCCTTTCCCCTTGTCATTGCGACCTTGGCGGCGCGGCGACTCCCATCGTTTTAGTCGCTGAACCATTATAATACCCTTTGTATCTATCTTGTATTTCAACTATTCTATCGCATCACTGGGCTGATAGTCGATAGTTCAAGCGTTGACCGGACTGCATCGAGCCAACCCAAATTTCGTATCGTCCGGCTTTCCAGTTAGTGTCTTCAAGACGAGCATCTTGACTCTCATTGCTAGCAAAGCTACAGCGAATCATGTTTTTGCCAGGGCCTCGAATGACCAACGTTGTATCTTTTCCACCACTGTCTACCTGTAAGGCTAATTTGGGAAAATCGTTTTCTAAGATCATGATGTGATCGGGATTGGGATCTCCGTAGCCAATGCAGGGTTGATTGGAGCGATCTGTATTAGCAAGCGAGGATAGAGAGTAAGATCCGCCCGTGTACCCCCTAACGACTGAGGTTGCTTTATCAAAACCACGAGCAAGGGTTAATTGCTCGAAATTAGCTCCTTGTGCCAGTACTGGTGTGACACTCAGAAGAATGAACAAAGGAATCCAAGAGCGACGATTGAGTGGTAACATCACCTTTAGTGTGCGATCGCGCTAAACAATATTTAGCTTTGAGGGGAGTTTCTGGGAGTAAATGACAGAATTTTACTCCTCCTACTACTGTTGTAATTGATTTTGACTCAATCTGGGGAGAAACAATAGACACTCCGATTTCTGCCACATGATTGAAGATGAGTTCGGTGATGTACTCAAGCGCGCCGCGCTACGCGACGGCGTGGGCTTCTCTTCTCTTGCGAGTTGAGCGTTTTATACTGAGTGAGACATCCAGACCCAGTTTTTTAATTAGAATTGCCGAGTTTGTATCCCGATCTATTGATAGATTGCATTGGTCGCAATCATGTTACATACCAACCATCATTTTTCCATGATTAGAATATTATCATACAGTGCTTTATTTGTAAATGACTTATAAATTTTATTCCAGGGCTACTTCAGACCTTAAAGCTCATCTAGTGCTTACAACCAAGTATAGAAGGAAAGTTATTACCGCTCCCATATTGCAGCGGTTACGGGAGATCTGCTTCGACCTGTGCCAAAAATGGGGCTGTGAGTTGTTGGAGGTGAATGGCGAGGAAGACCATTTGCACCTGCTTTTTGGGTTTTACCCGCAGATGCAATTATCAAAATTTGTGAATAACTTGAAGACTGTTAGTAGCTTATATATTCGCAAAGAGTTTCCCGACCAAGTAAAGAGGTTTTATTGGGATAAACCTATCTTTTGGCATTCTGCTTATTTCATTGCGACTTGCGGAGGTGTTACCGTGGAGCAGTTAAAGCAATACGTCCAACAACAAGATTCTCCGACTGATGCTGAAGTTACTGCCAAGGGTTCATCCCGACCCCGCCGCCGAAGCTGACGGGGCGGGGATTCTCGCGGTTGAGGCTAAAAACTCATTGCTGAAGGCTGGCTATTTTCAAGATTTTTTTCCTTGTATGGCGAGAGCAAAGTAGCAATCTCTGGATCGTAGAGGCGTAAGTAATTCCAATAATTGCCAAACACTGCTTCAACATAGCCTTTAGTTTCCCGAAACGGAATTTTTTCGACAAAAACATCGGGATCGCTGGTACGATACTTTCTCATCCATTGGGCAATATTTCCGGGGCCTGCATTGTAACTCGCCACTGCCAATAGAGAATTATTGTTGTATTCGCGATGGGTGTAATCGAGATACCAAGTGCCCAAATTGACATTATCATGGGGATTGGTTAACGAATATTCTTCAAGATTGATTTGCTTGGCAACCCATTCTCCCGTTGCTGGCATGACTTGCATTAAACCCGTGGCTCCCACAGGAGAGCGAATTTCTGGCTCAAAACGAGACTCTTGGCGAATAAGAGAAGTTACCAGTAGCGGATTAAGCTGGCGTTGTTGCGACCAACTGAGAATGGTTTGGTAAAACGGAAAGGGAAACAATGCTTGCCAGTATTCCGGTGTTTGCCGCAGCGCTTGCCACTGAAGTCGCTCCTGGGGATCGTCTCGATCTTTTAAGTTCCAGACGTTGTTAATCCCCTGAAGATTTTTGCCTTGGGCAAGTTTGAGCAGCCCATCTGTAAATTGTTCAGCTACCGTCAGTTGCCAAGGATCGCTCACTTCTGCCTGAAATAGCGTCCAAGCTTCTTCATTCAAACCCAGGCGATAGAGTTCTTGAAAAGGCTTCGATCCTGCTGGCGGTGTCGCTCGCAATTCGGGTTTGACAAGGGTGGGTTGCAACTGACGCACGTTGCTAAAATCGCCCACATTCCATCCCAGGAGAACAGCAGCACGCCACGCATAGTAGGATTGAGGATGGCGTGCCAGAATATGTTCAAAGGCAGCTTTGGCATCTTGGTGGCGACCGAGACGTTGGGCCCATTTACCGATCCAAAAGGCAGCTTTGGGGGCTAGCGCACTTTCAGGATTGTTGGTGGTAATCGGTTGTGCCCATTGCCAAGCTTTGACGGCATCTCCTGCCTCAGCATACTTCTGGGCGACTTGCCAGCGATATTCGGCAGCAGCATCGGATTTGGCATATTGTGTCAGGAGTTTTTGCCGGGCTTGGGCGGCTGACTTTTTGCTACCGAGAAGATCGAGGAATTGGGCTTTTTCGACAAGTGCTCCAGGTGCTTGGTTGGGAAATTGGTTGATGGCGCGATCGAGATATTGAACAGCTTCCTGGGCTTTGGAAAGACTCGCTAAACGCCGCAATCCCAGTCCGGTTTCTTCTGCATCGGGAAATTTTTGGCTCAGTCTTTGATAGGCTTTTTTGGCATCTTCTTTTTTGCCAATCAGTTGCAGCCCCCTGGCAAGTCGATAGGCACTCTCAGGCGTAGGAGTCGCTTTGACATAGGCTTGGGCCGCTTTCTTGTAGTCTGCCTCTTTCCAATACCCAGCCGCAATGACGTTCCAATCTTCAGGGGTTAGCTGCTTGCTATAGTCTTGGACAAGGCGATCGCGAATAGCATTGATTCCTTCGCCATCAGGATCGTATTTAACTAAAATCAGCATCAATTGAGGCTGCTTGGGATTGGTTTTCAGGTGATCGCGAATAATATCGTGAGTGCGAGGGTGTTGGGGAAATTCTGCGATCGCCCGCTCCCAGGATTCACGATTCGATTTTCCTAATTGATAAAGTGCTTCAGCAACGACGGGAGAATTGGGATAGGTTTGCAGTAGTTCCTGCCAGGTTTCTTGCGCTTGAATCGTTTCATTGGTTAATTCGTAGGCTCGACCTCGTTTGAGGAGAATGTAGGGAGCCATCACCAAATACTCTTCTTCTAATCCTTCTAACTGACGCAGTGCAGGCCCTCCCTCATATTGTTTAATCAGATCTGATGCCAATAAATAGCGAGCGCGACTTCGATCTAGAGAAGGTTCCTCAGCAGCAGCCATTTCTTGGAGTTGGGAAGCTCGTTGTTCTGGTGGGAGGGTTGCTAAAGTCAGGACTTTTGAAGGTCGAGCGAAATCTTCTTCTTGTAACGTTTTCTTGGCTTTGAAACTCAGGGAAGTATTTTGTTCGAGCCATTCGATCGCTTTAGGTGCTAGCCAGATAGAACCTGGTAAAGCTAGCAATAGCACTCCTAAGCTAACCAGTAGAGAAGTTTGGCGTGTGAATTTTTTGGGCATTATGTCGTCTGAACAGTTACCACCGATCCCTATATTAAAGGTCAGGGATCGGCGATCGCTTGTCAATAGACTTCGCCGCACAAGTAGGGGAAAGGGGAAGGGGGAAAGGCAGCAGGAGTTCAGGAGTCGTAGAGACTCTACAAGAGCAACTCTTCTGAGTTTACCGAGTCAAGCAGGTAAAATGAATCTGGTAAATCCTTTTGTCAAGCTCCGAACGTTTGCGGTAATTAGCCGTCATGAGAGTTCTATTAGTAGAAGATGATGAACTGGTTGCCCAAACGCTTGTCAAAGCGCTGAGAGACCAGCACTATACCGTGGATATTGCCACTGATGGGCAAGCGGGGCGAGAGTTTGCGGAAGTTTGTGCCTACGATCTGATCGTCTTAGACGTGAGGCTCCCCAAACTGGATGGGATAACGCTGTGTCAGCAATGGCGATCGCGAGGGCTGCGAACTCCCATTCTTTTGTTAACCGCCCAAGACACCATTACCAATAAAGTGATGGGGTTGGATGCGGGAGCCGACGATTACATGACTAAACCCTTTGAGGTAGAGGAGTTGCTGGCTCGCATTCGCGCTCTACTAAGACGAGGACGTTCAGAATTATCCCCGATTTTAAAATGGGGCAACCTGCACCTCGATCCCAGTACTTGTGAAGTAACCTACAACGAGCGATCGCTCCATTTAACTCCCAAGGAATACAGTTTATTAGAGCTTTTCCTTCGCAATAGCCACCGAGTTTTTAGCCGCAGTGCCATTCTCGATCACCTTTGGTCGTTGGAGGAAATTCCTGGAGAGGAAACAGTCACGGCTCATATCAAAGGGTTGCGGATGAAACTGAGGGCGGCGGGATTATCTGAAGATCCAATTGAGACAGTCTACGGCATAGGCTATCGCCTCAAGCCGCTCGAAAAGCAACACTCACCTGATAAAAAACAGAAGCGCTTGTCACTCAATCTAGAACAGCAAGCCAAAGCAGAAACTCTCAGCGTTTGGCAGCGAGTTAAAGAAAAATTCAGCAACCGAGTTGCCCTAATCGAACAGGCGACTACTGCTATGCTCAAGGACAATCTCGACGAAGAATTGCGGCAGTTGGCAACAGCAGAAGCTCACAAGCTGGCAGGTTCGCTGGGAATGTTCGACCTCGATGAAGGCTCGCGCCTTGCTAAAGAAATAGAACAACTGTTTGAGGCAAAGGAACCTCTGAGTCAAGCGCCAAGGCAATATCTGTCAGAATTAGTCGCAGCGATGCGCCGAGAGCTAGAACGAGCTACTGCTCGGCAGTCGTCGGCTCTCCTCTCGATTGACAATCGACCTTTGCTCTTAATTGCTCAAAAAGATGGCTTTCTGGCTCAGGACTTGGTTAGCGAGGCAGCAACTTGGGGCATACGGGGAGCGGTGGTGAAAGATCTTGCAGTAGCGAGAGAATGGGTTTCTAGAAAGCGTCCCGATGCGGTGCTGCTCGATCTGTCTTCGGCGGCTACCGAGGACGAGTTGGGATGGATCAAAGAACTGAGTGCCCGTACACCTCCTCTGCCAGTGCTAGTTTTGACCGATCGCGACAGCTTGCTCGATCGCGTGAAAGTAGCGCGTCTGGGTGGTCAGAGATTTTTACAGAAGCCCGTAACTCCAACTCAGGTGATGGAAGCGATCGCGCAAGTGATGGAACGATATCGCATGAGTGAGATGAGGGTGATGCTGGTAGACGACGATCCCCAGGTACTGAGCGCTCTGCGGACTTTACTGGAGCCGTGGGGCATGAAGCTTTCTACCCTAGACAATCCCTTGCGCTTCTGGGAGACTCTGGAAGCAACTTCGCCGGATTTGCTGGTTCTGGACGTACAAATGCCTCAGATAAGCGGGATCGACCTGTGTCAAGTCGTTCGCAATGACCCGCGTTGGTCGGCGCTCCCCGTGCTGTTTCTCACTGCCCGTAACGATGCCGAGACAATGCATCGCGTTTTTGAGGTAGGGGCTGATGATTATATTACTAAACCAATTGTCGGGCCAGAATTGATTACCCGCATTCTCAACCGCTTGGAGCGATCGCGCTTGCTTCGCCACCTGGCCGAGACGGATGCGCTGACTGGAGTGGCCAATCGCCGCAAGTCTATCGAAGAACTCAATCAGCTTCTCCAGTTGACCGAGCGCTACAATAGGCTTTTCTGCTTCGCCATCCTAGAGCTAGACCGCTTCAAGCTCCTCAATAACCAGTATGGCTATGAGACGGGAGATCGAATCTTGTCTCGACTGGGAGTCTTGCTACGGCAGGCTTTTCACGGTGAAGACGCGATCGCTCGTTGGGGAGGGGTAGAGTTTGTAGTCGGGATGTGCGGCATGACCCGAAATGACGGCGTGCGGCGATTGTCTGCCGTTTTAGAGGCGTTGTGTCAAGAAGAGTTTGTCGCGCCAAATGGCAGGGCGTTTCGAGCCACCTTCAGTGCAGGAGTCGTTCAGTATCCCCAGGATGGAACTGACTTGCAAGCGCTTTATCAAGCAGCCGATGCCTTGCTAGAGCGCTCAAAAATGGCGGGAGGCAACTGCATTCGAGCAGGAGAAGAACAATGAAAATCAGCTTGAGGGCACTGCAAACGACAAGTTTTTGGCAAAGGCGATCGCTTCCTGTTCTGGCTGGGTTAAGCGTTTGGATCGCAACGCTATGGCTTGCTCATACTTTAGCTGAGCGCGATCGAACCCAAATTCTGCGAAGGGTTGAATTGACGGCTACCAACGTGAGTCAGGAAGTCACCGGACAGATGCAAAATCGAATTCTAGCACTGTTACGGATGGCAGAACGCTGGCAAATTCAGGGCGGAACTCCTCAAGCTCAATGGCAAGTCGATGCTGCCAACTATATCGAAGACTTTCCCGGTTTCCAGGCGATTGAATGGGTCGATTCCTCTTATTCTGTTCGCTGGATCGTCCCGCTAGCAGGCAATGAAGGGGCACAAAACCTCAATCTAGCCTTAGAAGAACGCCGACGTATTGCCCTAGAAGAGGCTCGACAACAGCAGACTGTAACCATTACGCGCACCGTTACCCTCGTACAAGGGGGCAAGGGGTTTCTCGTTTATCTACCACTGTTCTTAGAGTCAGAGGAGCAAGGGAGTGTGGGGAGTGTGGGGAGACAAGGGGGACAAGGGAAAAACAATCCAAAATCCTTTGACGGGTTCATCCTTGGTGTTTTTCGCTTTCAGTCGTTGTTTGATACTCTGTTGGCCCAAAATGTTGCACCCAACTACGCGATCGCTGTTTTCGAGGGGAGCCAAGAAATTTACCGTCGCGATCGCCCCGAAACGGACAGTCAGCTTGAGAGGCAATGGAGCCGCGAGGCAAAGGTTAATTTTCATGATGTTACCTGGTACGTCCGGGTTTGGCCGAGTAGAGAGTTGCTCATTAAGGAACGCTCCCCGCTTCCCGTAGTTGTGTTGAGTGGGGGATTGATTATCGGCGGATTGCTGGCCGGGGCGGTTCGTCTGGTTCAAACTGGACAACGGCACGCACAACAAGTAGAAGCCATTAACCAACAGCTAGCTAATGAGATCGCCGAGCGTCAGCGAGTAGAAGCCAACATCCAAGAGACGATGACGCTACAGAACGCAATTTTGAATAGCGCCAACTACACGATTATTTCCACTACGGTAGACGGCATCATGACGACCTTTAATGCGGCGGCGGAGCGTTGGTTGGGATATACAGCAGCCGAGGTCGTTGGAAAAGTCACGCCTGTTATCATCCATGATGAGGACGAAGTTAGAGAACGGGCGCAAGCGCTATCTCATGAGCTAGGAGTCACGATAGAACCCGGCTTTGAGGTTTTTGTCGCTAAGGCGCGTCGGGGAGAGCCAGATGAGCAGGAATGGACTTACATTCGCTCCGATGGCAGTCGTTTTCCTGTGCTGCTGTCAGTAACGGCTTTATGGGATGCAGAGAATAATCTTACGGGGTTTCTCGGCATTGGCAGCGATATTAGCGATCGCAAGCATAAAGAAGAAATCCTCCGCAACATTACGCTAGGGGTTTCCGCCGAGACAGGAGAAGCTTTCTTCCAGTCGCTGGTTCAATACCTCACCAGAGCGCTAGGGGTAGAATATGCTTTTGTCGGCGAGTTGGTGGAACCGGAGCGCGTTCGCATCAGGACAATCGCTGGCTATGGCAACGGTCAAATCCTGGAAAATTTCGAGTACGATCTGACTAATACTCCCTGCGAGTACGTCGTAGGACAACAGTTACGGGTTTATCCACGCAACATCAGGCAGCAATTTCCCCTAGATGGATATCTGGCAGAAGTAGAAGCTCAAAGCTATTTGGGAGCGCCC
>CAYTUO010000026.1:0-20597 GCA_964441015.1 uncultured Pleurocapsa sp. | reverse complement strand
GAACTAACTTACTTAGCCATGTTTCTTTTGACCTGGCATATTTGGGACAAAATGTTAGGTCATTGGAGTTATTTAACCCCTATTGCTGTTGTCGGAATTATGGGAATAATTATTTTATTTCTCAGGCGGCGCTGGATTGAATATCAGGATCGACAACTAAAAGCTAAAGGAAAAAGTGAGCGAGCTAAGTTACCAGAAAAAGTGGCTTCCTAGTTTTGTAATTAGTCCGATCGCGTTTCAAGGAGAATTTTGCGATGCTCCCCAAACAACATCCCTGGAAATCTTCAGCTACTTTGACAATAATGACTCTTACAGTTTTGTTGGGAAGCAGCAGTTGTTCTAATGTCTTTTCACCGGCTCAGACTTCTACTGTAGCGACAAAATCGCCATTAAACGTCCAACTGCTACATACTCTCAAAGGACATCGAGCCTGGGTTTATGCGATCGCGATCGCACAAAACGGGAAGTATCTCGCCAGTGGCAGTTACGATAAAATCATAAGAATTTGGGATCTGCCCAGCGGTCAGTTGCGCTACGCGATCCACGCTCATGAGGATGCGATCGCCACCCTTGCCATCAGTCCCGATAGCAAAATCCTGGCTAGCGGCAGTTGGGATAACCGGATAAAATTGGGAATAACGTTCTCTTAAATGCTATCCGCACGGTTGGCGGTGCCCCTACCCCAATTGCCAGAGTCAGTGCTATGATGCACGCGGCAATATACGATGCGGTCAATTCGATTCAGAAAACCTATCAACCCTACCTACTGAGTTTGCCTACTCCATCAGAAACTTCGGCTGAGGCAGCAGTCATTCACGCCGCGCATCGGGTATTAAGCGTTGTCTTTCCCTCCCTAACTTCGGATATGTCCCTGAGAGAAATGTTGAAAAACACCTTCAATGAGGCTTTAAGTACCTCTTTGAGCAAGATATCAACAACAGACATGGAAGCGAGCGAAAATGGACGCATCTTAGGACAAGCGATCGCCAATGCTATTATTGCTAATCGCGCCGATGACGGTTCGGACAACAACGACCCTTATGTCTCCGGTTCTAATCCTGGCGATTGGCGGCCCACCGGATCGGGAGATGCAGTAACTCCCAACTGGCCTAGCGTCCGTCCGTTTACCATGACGAGCGGCTCGCAATTTCGCCCCCCGCGACCAGCAGGATATGCTACTAAATTCCAAATGTTAAGCAGTCCAGAATATGCAGCGCAGGTTAATGAGGTGAAGCAGCTTGGTTCGGCCACTTCGACGGCGCGGACAGCAGAACAAACTGAAATTGCCTTTTTCTGGGCAAATGACCTAGACGGTACTTACAAACCTCCAGGACAGTTGTTCCGATTGACGCAAATTGTCTCGAAACTCCGTCAACTCTCTTTAGAAGAAAATGCTCGCTTGTTTGCTTTGGTTGGGTTGGCACTTGGCGATGCCGCGATCGCTGCTTGGGATGCTAAATATTCCACCGATCTCGATTTATGGCGACCTGAAACTGCCATTCGACTCGCCAATACCGATGGCAATCGAGCAACGCAAGCCGATCCAAATTGGGAACCCCTTTCTGTCATGATGAAGCCAGATGGAACTAAGGTGCGTTTCAGTCCAGCCTTTCCAGCCTATGTATCGGGACACGCCACCTTTGGCGCGACTCATTCGGGAATCCTGCGAAATTATTTTGGCACTGATAACGTTACCTTTACCCTAGATACCGACGATCCCAGCGTTCCTGGAGTGACGCGAACCTTCAACAGTTTTTCTTCAGCCGCTCTCGAAAATGGCAGAAGTCGCGTTTATTTGGGAGTACATTACCAGTGGGATGCTGATGCAGCTTACGTCTCTGGAACTCAGCTAGCAGATTATGTATTTGCCAATTTTCTCAGACCACTGACCAACTGAAAGAAACGGTAAAAAGGAAAAAGGAAAAAGTAAAAAGGATTGCAATCTGCCTTCGAGCTTTTTCCTTTTCCCATTCTTCTAGGTCGTTTTGTAGTCTTAAAGTTAAGATTTCCTCACTTTGCATAAAAATCGAGCTTGTTGCACAAGTAATAGGTGGGAGAAATCAGACTAAAGGAAGAGGACTAAGTTAGTGAAGGGTTCATATAGTCGAGACAATTTGAACAAAGAGGAACTAGAGTTGACCTGGCACTCTCGCCTGTTACAAGACTATCCAGAGCAAAATTCCGAAAAACGGCAGAGTATCATTCGCTGGTTAGTGGGACGAGATTTAGAGCAGTTTGACCAATTAACCTCTCGTCAGTTAGCGATCGCCACAAAAGTTATGGAATATCGCTATCGAATTTTGCACCAACGCTATTTGGGAGTCGAAAGCGATCGCGCCTATGGCAACCTGATCAATCGATTGGGTGCGCTCATGATGTTACGCCGTCAAATTCGCGTCTGGGCTACCCTGAGTCAGGAGAGAAAAAAAGCACTGGCAAACTTCATTCAAGCAGCGATTGAGGAGATGTTGAGAGGCGATCGCTCCCTTCAACAGCAAATCGCCTGGATCGCTCAAGGGACTCCAGATCGATTCCTGCGAAATGCTTTGCTCCTCTCTAGTATAGAAGAGTATTGTCTGCGACCAATTCGCAATCAACCCCTGCTCGTCGATAAGCTAATAGGCGTTTTGCAGTCTCGTTACCTGAAAACTTTCCAAAGTGTCGTTGGTCACAATGGTAGATAAAAAAGCTCCAGGAAAGCTCAAGCAAAAATTTCACTGTCCTTTGTGTCAGCTTTCAAAAACAAGTGTGGGGAGTGTGGGGAGCAGTTATCAGTTACCAGTTATCAGTTATCAGTTATCAGTGAACTAATCCCCAATCCCCAATCCCCAATCCCCAATCACTGTTAAAGCCAATTTCCGACTAAAACGTAAGAAGCCCAGAAAAAGGGAACTTGCCAATCTTTACTGGTATTATTCCAAAGTTCGAGTTGAGCTTGTCGTAGGGCTTCAGCTTTCGCGATCGCGGGATTTTCGCTCAATTTTTGATAAAACAACCCCATGAGGGTAGCAGTCGATTCATCGTTTACTTGCCACAAAGTCGCCAAGGTACTGCGTGCGCCCGTCCGTACAGCAACCCCTGCCAATCCCAACGACGCTCGTCGATCTCCGGCTGCTGTCTCGCAAGCACTCAACACTAGCAAGTCTACGATCGCAGGCCCAGGTCGGTTTTTGGGCTGAAGTAAGTTATCCAAATCTTTGACGTTGAGGACTCGATCCCACAGGACAATAAAAGTTTCCTCTGGATCGGAGCTAAACTGACCGTGAGTGGCAATGTGAACGATCGAAAAAGGACGGGTATCGAGTTCTTCTTGCAAGTTAGTTTTGGTAAATTTGGCATTGAATAGTTCTTCGCTCGATACGACGGATTGAATGGCTTGCAATTCCTCCTTGACATTTTTAAGAGCGGTAAATTCTTGCTCTCCGATTTGACGTTCTTCGCTGACTCCAGCCACTAAAGCCTCGAATGGTCGCGACAATCGATGGGAACTGAACAGCCGCAATCCGGGCGTTACAGCAGTGGCATAGCGTTCGGCTAAGTACTGCTGGCCATCGTAAAGGACTGCGATCGGGATACTTTGCAAGGCACCATCTAGAACAAAGACTAAAGTTTTAATTTGACCTTCTAAATTCTCCTCAAAAGGTTCGATTAACCAGCGATAAACCTGTTGGGCAAGTGCCTGGACTTCTCTAAGGCGATCGGGTTCTCGCAGAGCTTTCTGGAGTCGTTCTAAAGTGTTTTCTACCTCGGTTCTAGGAATCGCGTTCGTGTGGAGTTTCAGCGTTCCATCTGGCTGCGAAAAAATGACCTCTAAGCGCTCTGGCAGGATGGCGGTATAGATAATGCCCACCTGCGGATCGATCCCTTCAATGTTTTCTTTGGGGTTAGCACAGGCATCCTGAAAGTAGTTGTCTAGTTCAGCTAACTGAAGCGCTTCGATCGCCTCGCGAGCTTTTTTGAGATTCTCTTGAGAGACTTCCCTTTGCTTTCCCCCAGTTTTGGGATCTAAGAGTAAATCGGCAAATTCTCGATAGACGGGTTCTACTTGCTCGCGAAAGGAAAATTGAATTTCTTGATTGAGGGTAATCAGATCGCCTCGTAAGATCTGAAGGGTATCGTAGGCCGCTTGGTAAGCTGCGATCGCCTGTTCTCTTTCCCCACGTTTTCGATAGATGCGCCCTAATTGCCATTGCCATCGATAAGCAATTTCTGGGGCATTTTCGGTTTGGGCGAGGGCGAGCGATCGCTCGATCGAGAGTTGCGGGGTCGATGTTCCAGACAACTGATGTTCGTACTGCAACTGACCGAGATAGCCAAGAGCATAGGATTCTGCTCGCTTGTCTTCTATCTTTCTCGCAGAGTGAACTGCCGCGTCTAAAATTGCAGCAATGTCTTGCCAAGAAAAAGAAGTCTTTGGCTGCTTGTGTTTCAAACTCGTCAGACTTCGAGCAAAATTGACCTGAGCGTAAACTGAGGCGCGACTGGGAGGATAATTGCCTATTTCTTTCTCGATTGAGGGAAGCAGCTTTTGAGCATCTGACCCTTGTTCGGTGTCGATGAGTAGATTGAGTTCGTTCAGTCGTGCTTGAAGTGCGGTGAAAGATAGAGAGTTGCTCGGTACTTTAGCAATGGTTGCTGCTTGTTGATAGTAATCGGTGGCTGATAGAACGAACTTTTGGGCTGCGTCTGTTTTCTTTAAGTCTCTCGCTCGATTGGCAAAAGCTTGTTGTGTATTCCCCAAACCGAGCAGTGCTTTACTTTCATCTTGGGGCGATCGCAACTGTTTGGCGATGGCTAAACTTTTCTCCAAAATGCTTTGAGATTCATTGAGCTTGCCCAACAAGCGAAGCAAGTTACCCAAACTTCGCAAACCCGTGACCTGAAGGGAGTTAGGTTGACTCTGGAAGGTTTTCAGCACGCGATCTAAGGTTTCAGGAGCAAGTTCCTCACATTTGAGCTTTTCAAGCTGGAAGGCTTTGAGTACCGTATTGCACGATCGCCGATAAAATCCCAGGGTTTCTAAGGCATTGGCTTGATTGATCTGACTGCCCGTTACGCCAGTGCGATCATCACCTTGAGCATACAGGGTTTCTGCTTCCTGCCAGCTTGACAACGCTCCTTCTGCTTGTCCCCTGGCTAATTGCAAATGCCCCTTATTATTCAAAACCTGGGCATAGACTGGCACTTGCTCCCCTTCTCTGGCTCCCGTCTCTAATAAAGACAGGCTGCGATTAATGGCTGCTTCTGCCTCCTGCGATCGTCCTAACCTCTGTTGCGCTAGCGACATCAACGAGAGTACCTGTGCTTGCTTTAGTACATCTCCTTGGACTGCATAAGCTTCTGCTGCCTGTTGCAATACCTGCACTGCTTCAGACAACTGTCCAGCATCGTAGTATTTTTTGCCTACCTGTACCAAAGATAAGGCAGATCCCTGACTCTGAATCGGTTGTTCTGCTTGAGTTGGTGGCAGCGAGTAGAGTTTAAGGCTTAATAATAGCCCTAAGATAGCGACAACAATAAACCTCAACAGGCGCTTAATAGAAAAATACAATCTCGGCTGTTTTTTTAGGAAAGAGTGCTATTTTCAGTAAACTACTAGCAGCCTGATGCAGTCAAGACAGGAGCGCGAGGCACGACGACAATAGGCTCAGAAGTAAGAACGACCTTGCCTTGAGGATTTATTAGCCATCCTTGGGCTTCCACAATAGTTTGCTGTCGGTGAAGCCTTGGAGCGGGTGTTGTTCCAGCTAGAGTTGGCTGACTGGCATCGGCTATGCGCCAATCTTCCCAGCTATCATCAGAGCTAAAAGCTTCATTAGGAGAGTGAGGTAAGCCACCGCGACCTGTTAGAGTGAATTGACTTCCCTGACCGGCTTTACACAAGTTCTGACTAACGAGACTAGAGACATCAACAAGATTTGCAGGCAGTTCTTCTCGCTGAGGCTCAAACTCAAGGGTATTTATTTCTACCACGCCGTCTGTACCAAACTCCGAGCTAGCAGTAATATCGTTGAATGAAGTCCCATCTGGTCGAGACTCGATCCCAAAGATTCTTCTAGCGGCGATCTCGATCCGACCCCCATCGCCAAACTCAGCATTGGCAATGATGTCGCTACCGTTAGCCCCTTGTGAGGGCAGGGCAATCAAATAGTTGGTATTGGTGTTGATATTGCCGCCATCGGCGTTGCCAAAAGCAGTAGCAGAAATTAGGCTTTCGTTTCCCAGGAGCAATAAATCTGATACTTGTAGATTGAGATTGGCTCCTTCTCGATCTTTACTTAATCTAGTTTCGGCGGTAATACTTCCTCGGTTCATAAATAGGGAATTAGCAGTAATGTCTACATTGCCAGCTTGTCCTGTAAGGCTGCTCGCCGTGATTTCTGCCCCGTCCCAAATCATCAAATTTCCCGTTGTAAGCTGTATGTTGCCTCCTGCACCTGTTGAGTTGAAAGTAGCATTAGCAAACAGTCCGCTAGACAAGTTCTCTTCTTTAGAAACTCCAGAAAGCAGAACAAAATCTCTAGCACCCACTAGAATATTTCCACCTCTTCCCTGAGCTAAGGTAGAAGTTTCTATTCGTCCTCCCTCTCTAATAATCAATCTTGCGGTACTCAGCGTGATATCTCCAGCGTTTCCTTGCCCAATTGCTCTGCTCTGGATGATCCCGCCGTTAACGAGTTCCACCGAGTCAGAGGCAACAATTGAAATATTTCCCCCCTCTCCTGCACCAAGGGCAGGAATAAATAAAGGGCCTGCTATGATGCTTCCCCCGTCTTGAACAAGCAATTTTTTAGCATTGATGTTAATATTGCCTGCGCCTCCATCAGCAGTGGTTCCGCTAAATAAGCCAGTAGGAACAACCATTTGTCCCTGGGTTCCTCTTATTTCCACTGTCTCTGAAGCACTCACAGTCAAACTACCACCTAGTCCGGCTCCTGTGTTCGTCGTTAAAATTTGCGAGTTAGCAATCTTGATATTTCTGCCTTGTAGTTGAACGCTTCCAGCGCTCTGGTGACTATCAGGTTGATTACTAACATCAATAAAGGATGGCATGGGAAATGGAAAGACATTTGCATCAAGCTGGATGTCTTGGAAGTTATGGACATCGGAATATTCTAAGCTCCAACTTGGTTCCTTAGCCAAGCTAACCTGACTGTTATCTCCAACCCCACCAAGCTCAATACGCCCTCCTGGTGCTATCAAGATACTACCTTTGAGCATGACATCTCCACCGACCAAAGCGAGGGTTTTTCCATTCGGCACTTGAAGAAAAGCATGGCTATCAATGCTTCCTGGCGCTTCTCCAAATTGCAAACCAATCGGCACGCTGATTGTCAGGAGAGGATTCGTTTGGGAAGCTTGGGTACTGAACTGAGTGCCATCAGCAAAGTTGATACGATTAGCAGTACTTGCTATGAATGAGCCATGTAAATCGAGGCTGGCATTGGAACCAAAAATAATGCCGTTGGAATTAAGCAAAAACAGGTCAGCAAAACCCGATACACCAAGCCTACCGAGAATCATGGAGGGGTTACTTCCAGTCACTCGACTGAAAATTGCTTCAATTTTAGGAGGATTAGCAAAGTAAACGCTTTGACCTTCATTAACATTAAAGTCTTGAAAGCTGTGGAAGAGATTAGTTCCTCGAATTGCGCCACCATGAATGTCAATTCGATCTGGCTGAGAGTTAGACGGCTGGACTATAGAGCTTTCTGCACCGAGGGTCTGATCGGGTAGAATCTTAGATGTGCTTTGAGCTAAGGCACAAGATTGAGAAAAAGTAACAGATCCGCTAATTGCCAGAAACCCAACTAACTTATACGAGCAGCACCGTCTAGTCTCATTCCTCATAGGATTAGTTTTCCTCAGCTAATTTAATCCAACAATAGACCTCTTGTATAAATCTAAAATCCCTCAATCCAAAATCCTTTCATTCAAAATCCAAAATTAGAAATTATTAATTTTAGGGACAGGGGATATAAACTATGCACCCATGAGGCTGGCAGGGCCCAGGAAAATAAGGCGTGCAACAGGGATTCTCATATTTGTAGCACCAAGTAGGATTATATGAGGCTTTAATAATAAGCACTTTGCCTTGAGGGATTGTCAATTTTTCAAGGACTTCACTTAGTTCTGATTGACAAATTAAAGTGTCATTGAGAGCGCTAGCGACAGCTATTTCAACTTCGTTCTGTAGTTGTTTACTTTGAGTAATCCCATTTTCGTCAACCAAGGCAAACTCGAATTTAATGGGTTTGTTTTGAATGTCATCTGCTTTTGAGAATGCCTCGTGTAAACTACCTAGATTTGTGAGGGCATAACCAACTTGATCCTTGAAATTTGACGCAGCTTCAGCACCCAACACATCCTTAAATTGTTCGTCAAGTTCTATCTCGATCTGATATGTTCCATCAGTCATTACTCTACTCCATAAAAAATGAAATTTGAATGGGGTCAAAAATTACTACAAAGGTTTTTATCTGTAGGTTTTAGTCTTGCGATTAGTTGTCAGCTTCTGTATCTTACTCGCTCCATTAGCTAGAATTTTATGCAAAATCAATAAAAATTAATTTTTTCTTCTAATTCCACTCCGATTCTTCCCATCGCGATCGCCACCTTGTTTTTCCTCCTACTCTGGCAATTTAACTAAGATGAAAGAGAGGGCGATCGCACAGAGCTACAGGTGACATCATGAAAGCAATTATTATCAATCGATACGGTTCTCCCGATGTCTTGCAATATACAGATGTCGAAAAGCCTTCCATCAAAGGGGATCAATTGCTAATTAAGGTTTATGCTAGCAGCGTCAATCCTATTGATTGGAAAATTAGACAGGGAATGCTCAAAGCTTTGACAGGCAATAAATTTCCAATGATTTTGGGGTTCGATATTTCGGGAGAAGTGGTCGAAGTTGGCGAGAAAGTGGCAAATTTTCAGCCAGGAGATGCCGTTTATGCATTTCTCGATGCGAGTCCTAGCGGTTTACCTGGAGGGGCATACGCTGAATATGTGGCCGTTGCAGAAAAATTTGTTTCCCTCAAACCTAATAATATGACCCACGAACAAGCGGCCGCCGTTCCTCTCGCTGGTACAACTGCTCTACAAGCCCTGCAAGAGGTTGGAAGTCTCAAAAAAGGTCAAAAAGTGTTGATTAATGGGGCATCGGGCGGTGTGGGGACGTTTGCTGTACAAATTGCTAGGGCATTCGATGCAGAAATCACAGCAGTTTGCAGCACAAAAAATGTGGATTTAGTAAAAAGCTTAGGTGCAGATAAAGTCATTGACTATACCCAAAAAGACTTTACGAAAGATACAGAAAAATACGATATTATTTTTGATGTTGTTAGCAATCGTTCTTTTTCTGAATGTAAAAATAACCTTTCAGCTAAAGGAATTTATCTGACTCTTTTGCCTAGTCTTGATATATTTATCAATGGTTTTCTTACCTCTTTTAGTCCAGGAAAAAAAGCGAAATTATTTTTTTCTAAAGCCAGAGGAAAAGATTTGGACCAATTAAAAGATTTAGTTGAATCTAATCAAATTAGTTCAGTTATCGATCGCACTTATCTTTTATCAGAAATATCAGCCGCCCATACCTACAGTGAACAAGGTCATGCAGTCGGCAAAATTGTCATTCAAATTGCGAGTTAATTAATAATAATCAGCTTGACAATAAAAAATGGAAGCACAACAAAAGAAAACTGAAAATTATATTCATGGCTATACAACCCAAGAACAACAAAGATTGATAGATCAAGCATTATATTGGCAAGAAAAACTTATTCTGAGAGATCTTGCATTTTCCCCACGCGATCGCTTGCTGGAAATTGGATGCGGTGCAGGAGCAGTTCTTGGAGTATTGGGTCAAACATTTCCACAATTACATTTAGAAGGAATCGATTGGCAAGCGTCACAAATTGCCTATGCTAAACAACATTTAAAAAATCTTAATCTATCTAACATCGATCTTAGAGTTGGCGATGCGACTCAACTTCCTTGGGCTAATGAAAGCTTCGACCATATCTATAGTATTTGGTTTTTGGAACATCTTTCCACTCCAGAAAACGTCCTACAAGAAGCGTATCGCGTCCTCAAACCTGGCGGGACAATTACTCTCAATGAAACCGATTATCGAAGTATTGTTATTTATCCAGAATCAGACAATTATCGCTATCTACAAGATTCTTTATGCGAACTTCTTCTTCATGCAGGAGGCAATCCCTATATCGGCAGAACTTTAGGATTACTGCTGCAAAAAATAGGATTTTATCCCGTCAAGAATGTGCCTTTGACTTTTCATTATTTTCAGGGAGCAAATAGTCAAGAACTGCGAGATTTTATTGAATATATTTATACTTGGTTAGCCCCTACCGTTCCACAAATGATTGAGAGATTGGGGAAAAATGAAAAAAGATTGCGATCGGGTTTGGAATTTTTTCGTTCTATTCCTGATTTAAAGGAAAGTGCAGCAACCATTGTTGTCTATCGAGCGTCGGCAATTAAGTAATCCCACAAATCAAAAGCCAAGTCTCCTTTAAAACAGAAACTTGGCCTCCTATTCACAATTGAGAATTTAAGCTCTCGTTAATTTTAAAGTTGTGGAACAAATTGTTCCTTTTCTGGTACTTGGGTGTACTCAGCGACAATTTGACGAAACTCTTCTCCGTCGATGGTTTCTTTTTCAATTAAAAGATCCACTAAGCGATCGATAACTTCGCGATTATCCCGAATAATCTGACGAGCAAGGTTGTGAGCATCTTCTGCGATCGCACGGACTTGCTTATCAATGCGAGCAGCAACTTCTTCGGAATATTCAGCACGAGTCATCAAACCACCTCCCAGGAATACCTCTCCTTCTTGCCCTTCTAAGGACAGAGGCCCTAAATTGCTCATGCCAAAGCGAGTCACCATTTGTCGTGCCAGTTCGGTCACTTGTTGTAAATCGCCGCCTGCTCCCGTCGTTACCTCGTCGTAACCAAAGATTTCCTCTTCAGCAGCGCGACCACCCATAGCGCCAGCAATCCGCGCCATCAGTTGAGATTTGGCGATCAGACCTTGTTCTTCGCTTGGCATAAACCAGGTCAATCCTTGCGCTTGTCCTCGCGGAATCAGGGTCACTTTCTGAACGGGGTCATGAGCTTTAACCAAAGTACCGACGATCGCGTGACCGACTTCGTGATAGGCAATTAAGCGCTTGCTCTTGCTATCGACGAGAGGAGTTCCTTCCATCCCCGCCACGACGCGATCGACTGCATCGTCAATTTCTAATAGAGTAATAGCTTCTTTGCGACGACGAGCCGTTAAAATTGCTGCTTCGTTGAGCAAGTTAGCTAAATCGGCACCGCTAAATCCAGGAGTCCGACGCGCGATCGCTTCGAGGGAAACTTCAGGTGCTAGTTTCTTGTTGCGGGCGTGAACTTCCAGGATAGACAGACGGCCCTTGAAGTCAGGTGCATCGACAATGGTCTGTCTGTCAAAGCGTCCGGGACGCATGAGGGCGGAGTCTAAAACATCGGGACGGTTAGTAGCGGCAATGACAATAATCCCTGTATTGCCCTCAAAACCATCCATCTCCGTTAGCAACTGGTTGAGGGTTTGTTCCCGTTCGTCGTTACCCCCACCAATTCCAGCACCGCGCTGACGGCCAACTGCGTCAATTTCATCAATGAAGATCAAGCAGGGAGCATTTTCTTTCGCTTTTTTGAACAAATCTCGGACGCGGGAAGCGCCAACCCCAACGAACATCTCCACGAATTCCGAACCAGAAATGCTAAAGAAAGGAACGCCTGCTTCGCCCGCGATCGCTTTGGCTAATAGTGTTTTTCCCGTTCCTGGAGGCCCGACTAACAGGACACCTTTGGGAATCCGCGCCCCTACTGCCGTAAACTTTTCCGGTTGCTTGAGGAAGGTGACAATTTCTTGTAACTCTTCTTTAGCTTCGTCGATTCCCGCCACGTCATCGAAAGTTATTCCAGTTTTGGCTTCCATCTGGAAACGAGCGCGAGACTTGCCAAAGTTCATCGCCTGACCGGGCCCGCCAGGGATATTGCTGGAACGGCGGAAGAGGAAGAACAAGGCAGCGATCAGGAGAAGGGGGAAGATTAAATTGCCCAAAAATCCCCAAAGCGCTCCATCATTGCGTATTGGGTGAGAATCAAAGCTAATATCTGATTCTCTAAGCTTAGCGATTAATTCGGGGGAATTGCCTGGTAAATCCACTCGCAACCGTTGTACCCGATTCTCTAGGTCTGAGTCAACGGCTTGGACGATTGCTGTCCGACCGCCTTCATAAAGGTCTACGCTAATCACCCTAACCCCATCCAGATATTCAAAAAAGCGACCGTATGTCATGCGGGTACTCGCCGTGTTGGTTCCCATATTTCCTGAAACAGAAACAAAGGTTCCTTGCCACAGAAAAAAACCAATGATCAGGACGGGTAGCGTCCAAAGTAGTATCGTTCTCCAAGAAATTTTCATGTTGTTAGTTTTCTCTATACAGGGAAAAACTTGTTTTCTTTAAATTTAACTTGCTGCTTTTGTCAAGGCTATTAACATAGTTAGAGCCAAATATCTATAACAGCTAACTCAACTTAACTAAATTTAACTTAATTCTCATCTTTACTGCAAGGGAATAGGTGATTGGTAGTGTGGGGAGACAGTTATCAGATTTTGGATTTTGGATTTTGGATTAATTCTACCCCTCTGCCCCTCTGCTCCTCTGCTCCTCTGCTCCTCTGCTTCTCTGCTCCCAATCACCTTCTCACCTTCTCACCTTCTCACCTTCTCACCTTCTCACCTATTCCCTGTTTCTTAAAAAAAGTAAGGGGATAGCTACCTTCTTACTTGCGATTCAGAAAATAACCATCCCGCCAATCAAGTTGAAATTTAAGGATTGGGCAGTTTCCCAATCACCAATCACCAATCACCAATCACCAATCACCAATCACTGATTACTGATTACTGATTACTGACCACTGATACTAGTCACTACTGACTAATCGCCTAGTAAGTTTCAACGTGCCAGCGTTCTTCTTTCTTCATTTGCTTCTGGTAATCAGACCAATTAACGCCATGTTTAGCGGCTGCTGCACTGAGGGCTTGATCGATGCCATCTTCCATTCCCTTGAGACCGCAAATGTAGGTGTGAGTCTTGGGTTTCTGCATCAGTTCCCATAGTTCGTCAGCGTATTCGGCTACCCGATGCTGGATGTACATCCGACCGCCTTCGGAATTTTTTTGTTCGCGGCTGATGGCATAGGTGAGGCGGAAGTTGTCGGGACGTTCTGCCGCCATTTTTTCTAAATCTTCTTTGTAGAGGATGTTGGGGGTTGTAGGAATGCCAAAGATTAACCAAGCAAACCCTTTGAACTTGTAATTTTCGTGCTGTTCAAAGAACATTCTCCACAGATAGGCGCGGAAAGGGGCAATTCCGGTTCCCGTGGCCATCATAATCACAGTGGCATCTTCATCGTCGGGTAAGAGCATTTCCTTGCCAACAGGGCCAGTAATCGCGACATCAGCACCGACTTCTAGGTTGCACAGATAGGTGGAACAAACCCCATAGACGGTTTCTCCAGTTTCTGGGTGTTTGTACTCCAGTTGGCGGACGCAAAGGGAAACGGTTTTGTCATCGAGGCGATCGCCGTGACGGGTAGATGCTATAGAATATAGTCTCAGTTTGTGGGGTTTGCCTTTGTCATCCGTTCCAGGCGGAATAATGCCGATGCTTTGACCTTCGAGATAGCGCAAATCGCCAGCAGAAAGATCGAAAGTCAAATGTTGAACAATCCCGATGCCTCCCTCCTCGAGGAGAGAATAATTTTCAAGACACTTGCCAATATAGGGCTTATTGGGACGGTAGATATTCACGGGAATATCTGCGTGTTTAGCTTTCGCTTGAGTCATAGACTTACTTTCTCGTTCTACTTTCGTCTGCTGTTGTGGTTCGCTAGTGGCTGTGACTTGTAGAGGAACATCGCCGTTGAGAGGTTTTATACTAACGATTTGACCCCCTAAGCGACTAATTCTCCTCATCTCCTGATTCATTCGCTGATATGGCACGGTCATAAACACGCTGCCACTGCGACGAATCGAATAGTTTAGAGTGTCAGTTCCTCCGTTCTGACGTAAACCCACCACTTCAAACACAAACAAACGGTTTCCAAAATCTGTCGTGCTTGCAGAAGTTGCTGCCGTACCTGGACTGTACATACTTTGAATGGCTCCCAACTCTCAATATATTGAGTAATAACTGTTCTATTTAGCCTACCATTAGGGAGGCGATCGTCACGGTAGATGGAAGCTTATCAAGAGAAACCAAAGGACAGAGCAGCTTATAGGTTGAGACTATCGATTTCCAAGATAAAAAACTGTTAAGATTGCGTCAGTTTTAAATTTTCTTTGGCAAAAATTCCTGAGAAACCATAGCATAGATACTCAGCAAGTTACTTACTCTGTTAAGATAGCCAAGCAGAAAAACGTCATCGCTCTTTGTAGGGACTAAATAATTCAACCCTTGTAGTTGAGAAAGAAAGCGCGTACAATTACCCACATCTAGTATCATTAAATACTTAAAACTAGAACGAGCTTGAGTGTTTTAGCTCAAGATTGATTTCTAGAAAGGCAAGGTCTTCTTGTCTGTGGCAGGCTAAGAACCTAGTTTGCTTTATACTACGGGATAACAATCAGTTTTGTTTTAGAGGGAAGCTATGACCGCTCAGCCAGACCGCGTGGTTCTTATTGGAGTAGCCGGAGATTCCGGTTGTGGGAAATCAACATTTTTACGTCGATTAACAGATTTATTTGGTGAAGAGTTTATGACAGTTATCTGTTTGGATGACTATCATAGCCTTGATCGCAAGCAGAGAAAAGAGCAAGGCGTTACTGCGCTTAATCCCAAAGCTAACAACTTTGACCTGATGTACGAGCAAATTAAAGCGCTCAAAAACGGTCAGGCCATTGACAAACCCATCTACAATCACGAAACGGGAACCATCGATCCGCCAGAGAGAGTAGAACCCAACAAAGTTATTGTCATTGAAGGGCTTCATCCTTTATATGATGATCGAGTACGTTCTCTGCTTGATTTTAGCGTTTACCTCGATATCAGCGATGAGGTAAAAATCAACTGGAAAATTCAGAGAGATATGGCGGAGAGAGGTCACACCTACGATGATGTAATCGCCGCTATCAATTCTAGAAAACCCGATTTTAGTGCCTATATCGACCCACAAAGACAATATGCTGATGTGGTCATCCAAGTTTTGCCGACACAACTGCTCAATGATAAGGAAAGCAAACTGTTGCGGGTACGCTTGATCCAAAAAGAAGGCATATCCAACTTTGACCCATCTTATCTGTTTGATGAAGGATCGACGATTGATTGGAGACCTTGCGGTCGCAAGTTAACTTGTGCTTATCCTGGTATTAAGATGTACTACGGCCCTGATAATTTCATGGGTAACGAAGTCTCTATGTTGGAAGTTGATGGTCAGTTCGATAACCTAGAAGAGATGATCTACATCGAAAGCCATCTCAGTAAGACTGGAACGAAGTATTACGGGGAAATGACTGAACTTCTGCTGCAACACAAGGATTATCCTGGTTCTAACAATGGAACGGGATTGTTCCAAGTTCTTGTCGGCCTCAAGATGAGAGAAACCTATGAGAAACTAACGGCTTCTACGACTTCTTCTACAGCGAAAGTAACCGCTCAAGTTTAACTTGAGATTAAATTTAAAAAAGATTTTGCGATTTCCGAAGAGATCGCTTCGCGGATCGCGGGAAGTTTATAAGTCCTCTCGCGGTCTAATTTTTTATTATTATAATTAGGAGGATTTTCACTTTAATAACTGCGATCACTCTTTTTATTCGACTTTAAAAATATCATTATGGACTTCTTAGAAGAAATTATTTCTAAAACTGATATAGAATTAAAACGCTTAGGCTGGACAAACGAGCAAGGACGCAATTATTTATTACAAATTTATGGAAAAAGGTCGCGTCGTTTGCTTACTGATGAAGAATTACTTGATTTTTTAAATCGTTTAAAAAGCTTTTCAAAATCTATAGAAAACGAACTCAATCCGGTTGAACCTCAGTTCGCTGTCCCCAAAAATATAAATAATGTCCATACAATTGACTTTTTAGAAGTTATTTCTAAAACCGATATAGAATTAAAACGCTTAGGCTGGACGAGTGAGCAAGGACGTAATTATTTATTACAAACTTACGGAAAAAGATCGCGTTTCATGCTTACTGATAAAGAAATACTAAATTTCTTAGATTATTTGAAAAACTTGCCAACCTCTAAGGGAGAAGAATCAAATACAGTTAAAACTCAACTCGATTTCTTAAAAAATATAAATAATACAGACGCAATTCCATTTTGAATGAATTCCTATGAAAGCAATACAAGCTTGGATAACAATTGTCGTTATACTCTTTGTTTCGGTAGAAGCTTTTCAGTGGATAAAAGGTTTTATCTTGCCTTTGCCGATTTATGTGTTTGCGGGGGCATTTTTGGCGATCGCTTCTAACTATGATAGAGGAATTGGCGCGTTGTTTCGTCAAACGACAAAAGTAGAAGAAAGCTTGTCACCAACTGTCCCGCTAGTCGAGTCGATTAACGTCTTAGACGAAGAGAAGCAAAATCCTTCTTTGCCTCATAATCCTTAAGTCGTCCCCATTTTATTCAAGGGATAAAAGCGGAAAATAGCACGACCGATCGCGTTTTTTTGAGGCAAAAATCCCCAGATATGAGAATCGTTACTATTGTTTCGGTTGTCTCCCATCACAAATAAGTAGCCTTCTGGGACTCGGATAGGTGGCAAGCTATAGTTGGGAGGTTCAAAAATATAATCTTCTTGCAAAGGCTGATTATTAATATATACGCTTCCATTAGCAACTGAAATTACTTCCCCCGCTTGACCAATCACTCGTTTAATAAAAGCTTGATCTTTTTCATAGCCTTGCATTTGTAATTGTGGAGGCGGTTCAAAGACGATAATATCGCCTCTTTGTGGCGGATGGAAATAATCAGACACTTTTTCTACAACCAAGCGATCGCCCTGCGCTAAAGTAGGCAACATAGAATCAGAAGGAATGTAGCGCGGTTCTGCAATAAATGTCCGAATGACAAAAGCGAGGACGAGGGCAATAATAATAATTTGAAGATTTTCCCAAACCGATTTCCAAAATTTAGAACCGTCAGGAGTCAATTTCTTTTGAGATGTTTTTTGCTCTAAGGAAGAGGGTTGATTTTTAGTTGAATCTTTTTCGTCAATTTCCATAACAATATTTAACGAATCACTGATGACTGTTCAGTTGAGATTTTGCTTTTTGCCAGAGACTTTCTAATTCATCTAGCGTGTAATCGGTCAACGGTCGTTCGGCAAAAGTTTCCATTTTAGAGAGTCGTTGAATAAATCGCTGATTAGTTCCCCGTAAAGCGGTGGAAGGATCTAACCCATACCAACGAGCAATATTGATTAAAGTAAAGAGTAAATCGCCTAATTCAGCTTCTTGGTGGACTTTATCTTCTGTTTGCAAGGCCTCTTTAAATTCTGCTAATTCTTCCTCAAACTTGTTCCAAACTCCTTCTACATTATCCCATTCAAATCCGGCGGCGGCAGCTTTCTGAGAAATTTTACTTCCTGCCATCAGTGGCGGTAAAGTACGCGCGTAGCGACTGAGTTTGCGACTGAGTAATTGCGACTCTTCTGGGGTTTCTCCCTTTTCTGCTGCTTTGATTTTCTCCCAATTGTGACGGACTTCTTCTTCCCCTGCTACGGTTGTATCGCCGAAAACGTGGGGATGGCGGCGGATTAGCTTTTGGGTAAGGCCTTGAGCGACTTCTTTAAGGCTAAACTGACTGTATTCGCTGGCAATTTGTGCTTGCAGGACGATTTGTAGGAGTAAGTCTCCTAATTCTTCTGCGATCGCGTCGGCATCTTCACTCTCGATCGCATCTACGACTTCATAAGCTTCTTCTATAACATAGGGAATCAGCGTTTGAGGGGTTTGCGCCAAATCCCAAGGACAGCCTCCATCGGGCGATCGCAACTTGGCCACCACTTCAAGCAACTGTTTTAGCGCTTCTAAGATCGCTTGGGAGCTAGACATGAGGAAAACTTTAAATACCACTTAACTATTCTTAACACGACTGGGAAAGTTCTCGAAAGATGAAAATTCATCACTTGTTTATCGCGATTCTAACCTTGTTTCTCGGAGGCTCTAAAGCCCCCGCCTCTAAAGCGATCGATCCTACTCAATTATCAGGAAACCTTAGCCTGACTCTCAAACATGGACTCTGGAAAGTTTGGCAGGAAAAACCCATTTATCAGGACATGACGCTAGATTTAGTTTGCCATCAAGGTCGCTGCCAATCAGAAGTTTGGGCATACTCCCGTCAGTTTAACCAAGATGTCGATCATCAGGGAACGATTACTGTGACTCGCCTCGATAATATTTGGCAACTGCAAGCGAAGATGAAAATTCAATCTCATCCTTGGCAAAAAACCCCCCTTCAAGAAGCCAATTATGTGATCGAACTGATCCCCCACCAAGGCAAACTCATCGGCAGTTATAGCGGACGCTTCAACGACCGTTTTCTACAAGGGAAAGTGAATGGAACCTTTTCCCCCTACTGGCCCAAACCCATTGCCAATCACCAACCAGTCCGTCCGCAGGAACATCCCCGACTGATTTTTCGACAAGCTGAAGCTTCCAAGCTGCGCGAAAAAGCTAAAACCCCAGTAGGACAAGCGATTCTCTCTCGACTGAACCAGCAACTCCAGCAGCAAAAAATTTATTACGAAGGTTTCGTTCCCAATAGCGGATATCATGCGGCGGGATATTGTTTTCTCTCCTTTCTCAATGAAGATAAGCAAGCGGCGGAAACGGCCTGGAAACTCATCGAAAATTCCCTGAAAAAACCAGGACGGAGACTATTGGAACAAGCCCCGATTGTGGCAGGTGTCGCGATCGCTTACGATCTCTGTTATAACGCTTGGGACGAGGAACGTTTAAAAAAGATTACCCGTTGGCTAGCGAGTCAGGGACTTGAGTTAATTCGGGGAGATTCGCCAAAAAACGGTTGGAATAGCAATGCTGCGAGCAATTGGAGTGCTAGGGCAAGGAGTGCGGCGGGGTTAGCTGCCTTAGCCATTCTCAACGAACCTGCCGACTTTTTCTCTAAACCTACTGATGTTCAACGACTGTCAAAGCTAGCCGAACGCAATATCAAGCGTTATTTAACTACGGCGATTGGGGAACACGGATTTGGCACAGAAGGAGACCACTACACGACAGAACCCTGGATTTTAGGCGTTCTACCTTACCTACAGGCCTATCGCAATGTTGTTGGTCAAGACTTAGTAGCGCGATCGAGTGCAGAATGGTTTTTACCGCAATATTTAATGCGAATCGTCGAGATAGACGGCGAATTATCCGTTCCTACCTACGGACGACATCGCCATTATGCAGGTGGATCGATGTTTGCGCTAGGATTGGGAACCGTTCCCGAACGATTTTTTCCGGCCGCAATCTGGTTATTCCGTCGCAACTGGGGAATGGAAGGCGATCGCACTTTTGGCATCAACAGTCCCTACGAGGCCGCTTTTGTCCTCAAAGGCTATCGAGAAGATATTCCTGCCAAAAATCCCGCAGCAATCCTCGATCGCGTCTTGGTAGACGAACAGAAAGGTTTCTATGTCTTTCGCAACCGGTGGCAAGACAGCAATGATTTTGTGGCGAGTATCTACCTCAAGCGACAGGCATTAGTGAATTCTTGGTCGTTTCCCGATGTGGGGAGTTTCCGTATTTGGGGTTTGGGGGGACGCTGGGCCAATCCTGGCATTTCTAACCAAGATAAACAATGGACGGATGAAAATGCGGTAGTCATGCCGAAAGCGAAACCGTGGAGTTTTGCTCAACCGATTTTTTTTGTGTCTGGTGTCGATGGTTCGGGGATTGTGAGCTTTAAAACCAACGCGATCGCTCGCAAAAAAAGCAAATCTCCTGTATCTCTTCAATTAGTGCGGTCTTTTGCCGTCGATTATAGCGGTTCATCGGGAGCGCCAGGACTCTTTGCAGTCGTCGATAAGTTTTTGGGTTCCCCAGAGGCAAAGGAGTTTCAGAATAAAACTTGGGTGATGAATACACAAGGCAAAGTGACCGTGAGCGATCGCACTTTTACCATTGAGGCTGCTAATGGTGCGACTCTGAAAGGAACGTTTATTGCCCCCTCCCCAGTCAAAATCTCTTATCAAAAAACCCCATCTGGGGGAAAAATTTTGGCAACGGGAGGCAATGAATTTTTTGCTATCATGACAGTGCAGAAAAGTCAAGCTCCAAGGCTGAAAATTTCTGGAACGGGTTTGGAGGCAATGGTGCGAGTCGGCAAGCAAACGATTCATTTTGGCAGCGATCGCCTGTTCTTGGGAGTCTTTTAAGTCCTTTCTGTCATCCGTATTGATCGAAGGATGCTTGAAATAAGCCTGAAAGCAGGTATTTTCGTTAATCCTCATATAGTAAAAACGATTTCACCTTAATGTTGGCAGGAGGCTCCCGCCATAATCTTTGATTTGGCGGTGAGA
>CAYTUO010000025.1:0-21199 GCA_964441015.1 uncultured Pleurocapsa sp. | reverse complement strand
CGATACGAAGAAGAGTTACTCAATCGCAAGAGAATTGCCATTATCGGCGGCGGACACTGTTCCCTAGCACTGTCGAGAGTCATGCACCAATTGGATTACGACGTGCTGGTATTTGATATTAGAAAAGAGGTATCAACCTTAACTCAAAATATCTATGCGCGGTCTGCCAAAATTGTAGAAGACTATCAAGCAGTAGGTACAGTAATTCCCTTTCCTCAACTGACTTGCGTCGTCGTAATGACAACAGATTTTCCCTCCGATATCCGCGCCTTGTTAGGAGTTGTACCTCTTCCCTTTCCCTTCATCGGCGTAATGGGAAGTCGCGCCAAGATTGCCACTATCTTCGAGCAACTGCAACAAGCAGGTATAAGTAAAAGCTTGCTGTCTCGCCTTTATGCGCCTGTAGGACTTCCTATCAACAGTCATACTCCAGAAGAGATTGCGATCAGTATCGCTGCTCAAATTCTGCAAGAGAGGGCAATTTATTAAACTCTGATTGGCGTACAATTCATTTGTCGATCGTTACTAAATTGATTAATCAACAAAACCAATGAAAGCAAGCTATGAAGGACTTTTATTCTCATTAGTATCTATGATTACTATGGGTATTAGCAGCTATCTTTACAAAAGAAGTACTGAAGTTTTAGGGGCAACCAACACAACCTTTTTCTACTATCTATTTAGCGGGATAATTGCATTTTTTGTCTGGCTTCTATTTCGAGAAAAGCAACCTTTCACCTCTGGCGATCTGTTCTGGCCAGCCATATTGGCTGTTTTCCTTTTCTTGAGTGTTTGGACTTTTAACTATGCTTTACAAGTAATTGATGTCTCTGTTGCAACAACTATCCGAAGTTTGGGTTTTGTAGTCACAATTTTACTGGCAATCTTTATTTCTCACGAGAAACTCTCAACAAAGGATTGGATCGCTGTTGCTTTTGCTGTAATTGCCGTCTCACTTTTTGGATCGACAGAACCTTAAAAGTTCATGCAAGAACCTGAAGTTTATTGTATGTCATCTATACGCTTAATGACCTTGAATGACCTTACTCAAGTCGCCGAACTCGATGCGTTGGCATTCAACACCGCACGACGCACTGGTAAACATCTACAGGCTTGTCTAGACCTTAATCCCACAGGTTGTTTTGTTGCTACTGCTACCAACAATCATCTTATTGGCTATGTTTTTACTCGAATGTGGGGAAAGTTAGGTTGGATTGGTGTGCTTGGGGTTCATCGCGATCGTCAGGGGAAAGGTTTTGGCAAGGCATTGGTAAATACAGCCATAAAATATTTGCGAGATTCTAAATGTCAAATAATTGGAATTTCAACTGCGGCTGACAAACCAGATAATGTAGGTCTTTACATTGCCTTCGGTTTCCTGCCATGCTGCCCTACTTTGGAACTTTTTAAGACAACGGAACAGCCGAAAGAATACACACCGTTCACCTTCTCGAATCAGATCGATCGAGATAAGGCATTGAAAATTGTCAGTCAGATTAGTCAACAAGCTAGATCTGGCTTAGACTACGCTTCGGAAGTTCGCAATGCCTGCAATTATCAGTGGGGGAAGACACTGTTTTTTGGAGAGTCACAACCCTGGGCTTTTGCCCTTGTTAGAACCGAGCCGATCCGAGCGGGATCTGTCCCAAAGGTTCTAGAAATATCAGTTATCGCTATGCCCAAGGAACAGCGCAATGAGTTACCAACAGTATTTAATGCGATTGAGGGACTAGCTTATCAACAGAACTATTCTCAGATCCATCTTGCCGTTGATGCGGGCGATCCAGAGTCATTACGGCAAGCATTGAGATATGGTTTTCGAGTTAAGGCTGTACGCATCAGAATGACTCTCGAACACTTACTAGAACCAGCCATCGGTGTTGATTTAAGCAGATGGGCAATGTGAGGAATCTTCTACCTCCAGCGAGACGAGCCTTCCAGCACAAACGTCAATCAGCCCCTTGTCTGAGAGTTTGAATTCTGTCAGTGTCGGACAAGCGGAAAAGGCAAGGGTCATGAAAGGAGATGGCAGATCGCAGCCTATTTCTTGGGCTACGTTACTCAGCCGCTCTAAATCATCGATCGCTTGTTCATACGGCTCTTGAGACATCAATCCCCCAATAGGCAAGCATAACTCCCCTAGTATCTCGCCATTGCGACAAATAACAATTCCTCCTTGGAGTTCGACTAAGCGATTTACTGCTCTTGCCATGTCGGTATTATTAATTCCTACAACTACAATCTGGTGAATATCAGGGGAGATACTTGACGCGATCGCGCCTTCTCTCAGACCAAACCCTCTGACAAATCCTCTGGCAATATTGGGTGCTGTTTTCCCATGCCTCTCGATTACTGCCATTTTCAAGATATCTTTAGCGGGAGCGGGCAAAATTTCGCCATCCTTGACGCTTAAGGTTTCCCTTTCTTCAACACTGATGATTTGTTCCCTGAAGACTTTCAGAACATGAACCTGGGTTTCTTGTTCTCTGTCAGTTTTATAAACAAAATCATCGGGGGCGATCGCTCTTTTGAGCCGCACCGTGTTGACCATCCATTCGGGATAAGTCGTCGATGGTATTTCGGTAACTAACTTTCCTGCTTGGGCGATAATTTTCCCGTTGGCGATGACTGTTTGCACTGAGAAGTTTTCGAGATCGTCAATCAGCAGGATATCTGCTATCCTCCCTGGCGCAATTCCCCCAAGGTCGCGATCGATGCCGAAGTATTCTGCCGGATTGAGAGAAGCCATTTGGACAGCAACAACTGGATCTACGCCAGCTTTGATGGCTTTTCTCACTAAATCGTCAATTAATCCTTCTTTAGCGATTTCGCGAATATCTTTATCGTCCACGCAAAAGCAACAACGGCGCGGATTCAGTTTTTTTTGAGCGATCGCTTTGATGAGTTCAGTCAAGTTACGCATACTCGATCCTTCTCGGATGACCAAGCGCATTCCTAGCCTGATTCTCTCAATAGCTTCATCGAGCGCGATCGCTTCGTGATCCGATTGGATGCCAGCCGCCACATAAGCATTGAGATTCCTCCCCTTGAACTCTGGGCAACTGCCATCGACGGTCTTGCCTCTTTTGAGGGCAAGCTGGATTTGCTGGTTTACCTTGGGGTCGTTTTTCAAGACTTCATTGAATAAAACCACTTCCCCTAAACCGACAATTTGCTCCCATTCCAGCATTTCTCCGAGGTCATCTAGAGAGAACTCTTGGGCGGATGTAACGAGACTAGGAGAAGCGCAAGGGACACCTTCAGCCGCAGTGGCAAAGAATTTTAAGGGAGTCCGATTGCATTCTTCCAGTAAAAGTTCGATCCCTTTGACCCCTAATACGTTAGCCGTCCAAAGAGTCTCCCAGTTGACAGCCGTATTCCCTTTAGGCAGTACAGCGCGGGCAAACTGAGTCGGCGTGACCATGCTGGCTTCGATATGGACGTGGGCATCCATCAAGCCAGGAGACAGGAAAAGTCCTGTGGCATCAATGACTGTGGTTGTTTCTCCGATGGTATGGTCAGCGTCTCCGACGCAGGCAATGCGTTCCCCTTTGATAGCGACATCTGCTGGGCGAATTTCACCGCTAAAGACATCGATGAGGTGGGCATTTTGGATGACCAGATCGGCGTATTGGTTTCCCAGTGCCACGCTGACGAGATCTTCTCTGGAAACAGCCGTTTGAATGAGATTCAGCATAGTATTTCCCCTCCGATTAGCGCGACGCGCTAAGATGACAGCAGGCTTGAGCTTTCCAGTCATTCAAGAGCAATCTTAAATCCTTACCTCAAAAATTAGCTAACTGCTGTTGGGACTTTTTGGTTACGACCTTCTTGATTTCTGCCAGCCGGTCGTGGAAAGATCCCGCTTCTGGGACTTCGGGTAAGCTTAAAAAGAGAATATTCTTCATTCCGCGCCGTTCTACTTCCGCTTGCAGTTCTTCAGTAAAGACCCCCTGGGTTTCGCCAAAGCGTTGCAATGGACTAGCATTCCATACCATGCCACCCCAAACCTGATTTTCATCGGCTTCAACCGCAGAACGCAGTAAGCCACAGGTGGGACTGCCATCTCTCATGACGAAGCCAATGACCTCATGACCGTTATCCCGATAGGTCTGTACTTGATCGCACATCTGTTCGGCTATTTGGCGACAGTGCTTGCGGAACATGGGGCTGCCATATTGTTTCTTGACTTGCCCCCAGCGCATCGAGCCATAATAGGTCACTTCAGGACAAGGCATCTGATAGATAGCTACGTCGTTATCGAGTAGCAAATCGACGAGTTCTCGGATGGCTGCTGGTTGACTCGCAAGACCTCGCACGCAAGCATTCTGATTGAGGAGGCAGTGGGAAATGAAGATGAGCCTTCCAGAACGAGCGTCATCCACTGTATCCTTGATTTTCCCAAGCTTATCAGTCATTTTTTTCCCCTCCAAATTATTAAAGTCACGATTTTCTGGAGGTTGCAAATTATTATCTTTATTTAGTTGCTTCAAACTAAGGCATACAACTTTTACCTTTATTTTACTGCTGGATAGCTGTAGTGATTTTCTATTATTTTAATATTCCACTTTATCGGTTTTCTCTGCCCACTCTTGAAAGGCGATCGCGGCTTCTTGCCGCATCAGTTGAATCATCGGGAGATGACGTTGAGCGAGCGGTAAATTTAATTCATCGTAGATAAATTGGTCGTCAAATCCGATTTGGGCAGCATCTGCCTTGGTATTGGCATAGTAAACTTTTTCCAGTCTTGCCCAGTAAATGGCTCCAAGGCACATTGGGCAGGGTTCGCAGCTTGTATAGAGTTCGCATCCTTTCAAGTGAAACGTCTGTAACGAGCGACAAGCTTCACGGATGGCTACAATTTCAGCATGGGCTGTTGGATCGTTGGTTGAAGTGACCTGATTCTGGGCTTGAGCGATAATTTTTCCCTCTTTAACGATTATTGCCCCAAATGGACCTCCTTTTCCTGAGCGAACGCTTTCTTGAGATAAGGCGATCGCCTCTCTCATCAACTGGCTGTTTAACTTATCCGTAGCTTCTTGAGAAACTTGTTGTGTCATAATCACTCTCGATTGTCAGCCAATGAAGTGATTTAGAGAATGGAAGGAGGACGCAGGGCAAACGCACCTTAAAGTGGCACATATATGGGGTTCTAGAGGGCTAACTTTTCTTTGAGGATCTGCATCAGGTCGGGCAAAGGTCTGCCGTGTCCCAGAGCGATCGCTTTCACTCCTGTCAGTTTTTCGACTAATTCAATCCCTGCTGTTGTATTGGTTGCCGCGCCACTAATCAGATCGGGAGTCAATCCAAAACTCTGGGTCACTCCTACCACAGCATAGGGATCGGAAGCGCACAACACCGTAAAGCGAATCTGCTCCTTGATTTCCTCTAGAACGATCGCGCCGTTGTACGGCTCAAATGGCGAGGCTCCTGCTTCTGCCACCACCACGTCCGGTTCTTCGGCAGCGATCGCGGCTAACAACCAACGCAGAGATTGACGAAACTCTTCTGGCGGACAGATAGAAGAGGGCAAGCCAGCATCCACAAAATCGAAGATCCGGTCGGCACCTGCATCGCCCATTGCAAGAATGTCGCGGTAGCGTCCGGCTCCGGTCAACTTGGCCCCAATTACTTTGAGACCGAATTGCTTAAGCTGATGGACGATTGTCCTCGCGGCTGTCGTTTTTCCGGCCGACATTGAGGTTCCAATAATCATAATCGTCGGGCAGTTGTAGGGACGCTCTGGCATAGGAGGGACAAAATCTTTCATGCAGACTTTCCTACTTTCCCGCAGAACGTGACCTCGGTAAACCAGAGAGGTTAGCGGCGACACCAGCAACGAAATAGAGGTGGCGCGACCGAATAACCCAGCAGCCGTTAAAGCTTCCATGCGATTGTCCGACGCGATCGCCTGCCAGTCTCCTACGGCTTCCAAGGTGGCTCTACGCACTCCAAAAGCACCAATAACGGCATCGCCTTCCAAAATTTGCGCCATGCGTCCGTTAGTCAACTCGATCCTGGAATTGTAGTCTAGAGGAGAGATGACTTCGCCGACTACATAATCTCCCGTCGCCCATTGCTCTTTTGGCAGGAAATGTACGCTAAAAGGGCAGGATTTGAGATCGCAGATGCGGGTTAAAGAACTGAAAAAGTAGCTGTCGGACATGGTTTTTTCCTCTCGCGGCAGATTCAGTCTAAATCACTATCTTGTCTCAACTGAGGGTCTAAGAGCAGTCTCGACAACAGCGCCGTTCGCTCGACCATTCCGTCAAGGTAGATAAATTCTCCAGGAGCGTGGGCCCCATCGCCAACTGCACCCAAACCGTCCAGTGTTGGGATATAGAGGCTGGTGGTATTGCCATCGGAGCCGCCGCCTGCCGTTCCCTCCTCCAGATTGATCGCCAGTTCCGATGCCGCTTGCTGGGCTTGTTGCCAGAGTTGCTGGTTGCCTGGGGTTTTCTCCATCGGCGGGCGACCGATTCTGCCTTCCACCATCAACTGAGTGCCGGGGGTAGTTGGCTGCATCCCCAAAATCTGTGCCTCGATCCAGCGTGCATCCTCTTGATGCAGCACTCGCACGTCTACTATCGCTTGGCTTTCGGGTGCGACGACGTTGGGTCGAATGCCGCCGTCGATCGTGCCGACATTCACGGTAATGCCGCGTTCGGGGTCGTTGAGTGCAAAGAGCTTCTGAATGACAAAGGAGAGTTCCAGAATGGCGCTGGCACCTTTTTCCGGTTCTAGCCCTGCGTGAGCCGCCCTGCCCATCACCCGAATGGTGAATCGTCCCACTCCCTTGCGGGCGGTTTTCAGTTTTCCGGTAGGGCCGAGCGAGGGTTCCATGACAAAGGCGCGATCCGCTCTCTTGGCAAGTCGTCGGATGTGAGGAGTGGATTCTTGGCTGCCGATTTCCTCGTCTGAATTAATGAAAAGAACGGGAGCCACTTCTGGCTTTAACTCCTGCGCCCCGATTGCCTCTAGAGCCAAGACCGCCATTACCAGTCCGGCTTTCATATCGTAGATGCCGGGGCCGTACATTTTTCCCTGCCGCCGAGATAGGGGCATCTGCTCCAGAGTTCCCAAGGGCCAAACCGTATCGCAATGTCCCAAGAGGAGTTGGATGGGTTGATGGGGCTGGCGATCGCTGGGAATGGCTAATAAATGTCCTCCCGTCTGGCGACCAGAAATGCGCCGGACTCGGTAGCCTCTCTCGTGCAAGGCATCCTGAAGAATCGCTAGGACTTGCTGTTGGGTTGCGGGAACGGTGGAGGGAGATTCTAGCCCAACCAACCTTTCGAGCAACTCGATCGCGTCCTCGCGGCGGCGGTGGAGGTAATCTAGCAGCCGCCGACTCGTTTGGGCAGGCATAGTGTGGCTTTTCATCACCGTTTGAACCCACAGTGAAAGGGAAAAGAGAAACTGCGCTCGACCTGCGCGTAGCGTCCAGGGGAAATGTATGCCAACAGAGGAGCTTCGGATAACAAATCGCCATCGTCGCGATCGTAGACTCGCAGCGCTTCTGGCTGAACGCAAGCAGCCACAATTTTGCCCGCAATCAGGCTATTGGCACCAAATCCGTCTACAATGCGGTCTAGTTCGCATTCTAGGAATAGGTAAGCATCCTGGAGAAATACGCCGTCAACGACCGTAGCGGGAAAGGTAGGCAGGGCAGCCAGAGAAGGTTTAGAGCGATCGTCGCAGCGCGGAGCCGCCGAAAGACTCGCTAGTACGACCTGATCGGGGCGAGGAAAGCTGACTGTAAATGTTCCTTGGCGGCGAATGTTTTGATAGGTGCGATGGGCGGGGGTGCAGATGAAGCCGAAATAGTTCTCCCAGCCGAGGGGCATCGCCATGTGTTTCGGGGCGAGGTCGTAGCTGCCTTCTGGCTCTCGCGTGCCGATAATGACGAGAGGGGCGATTGAGAAAAATCTCTCCCAGATAGGTTGATTCAAGTCGAGGCTGACCAGTCGCTCGTTGGGAGACTTGGACATGATATTTATCCCTCTGTTAGAGCGAGTTTTGTCCTAATTCCATTATCTCTCCTGCGAACCAGCCCTTTCAAGGAGGAATTTTCTAGGGCAAACCCTAGATTGTGTAAGACTTTCAGCGAAGGCGATCGCACCATAAGTGAGAAATGCGGGATTAATACTCAGGAATTATCTTTTTTGGCGATCGCCTTGGTCTCATCTTTGCCTACGCTACATTGAGATAATGTGTCTTGTTAACTGAATTGTTCCCTCTGCAAATTTTTAATGGCTCTTTCCTCTCCTCTAGCAGAATCCAAAGCGAAGAGAAAACCCCGCGAAAACGATTGGCGACTGTTGCTAAGACTGATTCCCTATGCGCGTCGCAACTGGACTCTTTTATTGGTTTCCATCATTTTATTAATTCCTGTCTCAGTCGCGGGAGCCGTTCAACCGTTAATTGTTGGTCAGGCAATTTCTTTGTTGCAGCAAAATCCTACTTGGTCTTTTCTGGTAGGGGTTTCTCTGGCACACGGGTTAAATATTCTGATTGTTTTACTGCTGATAACGATTCTTGTTCGCTTAATTTTTGCCTCGATTCAGGGATATCTGGTGCAAAAAGTAGGACAGGAGATTACAGCAGCAGTCCGAGAGGATTTATTTACCCACGTGACTTCTCTGTCTGCCAGATTCTTTGAACGCACGCCTGTAGGACGCTTGGTCACTCGCATTACTAGCGATGTAGAGGCATTGGGAGATGTATTTGCCAGTGGCGCGATCGGAGTGATCGGCGATTTGATTGCGATTTTGGCCATCGTCATCGCGATTTTTCTGCGTCAATGGCAGTTGGCATTGATGTTGTTATTAATGCTAATTCCCGTGACGGGTTTGATTATTTACTTCCAGCAGCAATATCGCAAGGCGAACTATCAAGCGAGAGAAGAACTGTCCAAGTTAAACTCTATGTTGCAGGAAAACATTGCTGGAATTAATGTCGTTCAGTTATTTCGCCGAGAACGTTTTAATAGCGAGATGTTTCGCTCGATCAATCAACGCTACCGCCAAGAGGTCGATCGCACCATTTTTCACGATTCGGCTGTTTCCGCAACGCTGGAATGGGTTTCTTTAGTCGCGATCGCAGGGGTTCTTTGGTTGGGGGGAATTTTTGTTCTGGGAAAAGTGATCGATATTGCAACTCTTTCTGAGTTTATTCTTTTTGCTCAAAAAATGTTCAATCCTCTGCGACAATTTGCTGAGAAATTTACGATTTTTCAAGCTGGTTTCACCGCGATCGAACGGATCGGCGAACTGATGAGCGAACCCATTGAAATCCGCGATCTAAATCTTCTAAATCCAAAATCTAGCCTCCAAAATCCAAAATCCACCGGGGAAATATGCTTTGAAAATGTCTGGTTTGCCTACAAAGACGATGAATATGTTCTAAAAAATTTAGACTTTACCATTCATCCAGGAGAAAAAGTTGCTTTAGTCGGCCCGACAGGTGCTGGAAAAAGTTCAATTATTCGCCTTCTGTGTCGCCTTTACGAACCCACTCAAGGACGAATTTTAATCGATGGCGTTGATATTCGCGAACTGCCTCAGAGAGAATTGCGCCGTTATATTGGAGTCATTCTGCAAGAAAGTTTTCTCTTTGCTGGAGATATCAAGCGCAATATTACATTAGGAGAAAATTATTCTCTAGAACAAGTCAAAGAATCAGCCAGACTTACCAATATCGATCACTTTATTGAAGAATTACCTCAAGCTTACGATACCCAATTGCGAGAGAGAGGAACGAATTTATCGGGAGGTCAAAAACAGCTTTTAGCCTTTGCTCGTGTTGCCATTCGCGATCCGCGCGTTTTAGTTTTAGATGAAGCAACTTCTAGTTTAGATGTAGGAACAGAAGCGTTAATTCAAGATGCTTTGCAACATTTGTTAGGAGACAGAACGGCAATTATTATCGCTCATCGACTGTCAACTATTCGCAATGTTGATAGAATCTTAGTTCTTAAAAAAGGTCAGTTAGTTGAGTCGGGAACTCATGAAGCCTTACTTCAGCAAAATGGATTATATGCTAGTTTGTATCAATTACAAATGCTAGGAAATTCTGAATTGTAATTGTCTAGTCAATTATTTAGTCAAAGAGTTCGCCAGATTTTGATAGTCTTATCCTCGCTGCCACTGATTAGGGTGCATCCATCTGGCGCGATCGCCAGGACATTGACGGCTGAGTTATGACTATTGAGTGTTTGCAGCAAGTTTCTTTTATGCAGATGCCAAATTTTAATGGTTGTATCCTGACTGGCACTGATAAGATACTGACAGTTGGGGGCGATGGCGATCGCTCGAACGGCTCCCCTATGTCCCTGAAAAGTATGCAGTAACTTACCTGTCTTCAATTGCCAAAGTTTAATCGTTGCGTCGTCACTCCCACTCACTAACATTTGTCCGTCAGGACTGACAGCGACAGTTTTTACACAACTGTGATGGCCGGCGAGGGTATTGAGTAAATCCCCTGTACGCAAATCCCAAATTCTAACCGTTTTGTCTTTACTTCCACTGGCAAGCGTTTGACCATCCCGACTAATTGCCAGAGAATATACCAACTCCTTATGTCCAAAAAGCGTGAGGAATGACTCTCCTGTCTGGAGATCCCAAAGTTTAATTTTATGACTGCCACTGGCAAGAAATGGTTTGTTTTCTAGTTGCCAAAAACCGATCGCCAAGGAATGAATCGCTTGTTTGTGACCGAATAGTGATCGCTGTGGTTTCCCTGTTTGTAAGTCCCAAATTTTAATATGACTTCGCTGAGGGGTTTTATCGCTACTGGCAAGTATCTGTCCGTCAGGACTAAAAGCAACACTTAAAACTTTTCCTGAATGTCCGGCGAGTTTTTGGGTGGAAGAGAGTTGAGCGTTTTTTTTGTCTAAAGACCACAACTCCAGCCTATTATTATCGATTTCGATCGCCAATTTTGGTTCATCAGAGTTGATCGCTAGGGAGGATACTTTCCCAGAAATGTCTGTCAAAGTGCGGCTGAGTGCAAATTTAATTCGTTGATTTACTTTGCCATTAACGAGAGTGTTTGAAAACTGGTTTTCCGTCGCCTTCAAGATCCCTTCTAAGTGAGTTACGCCTGACTCATCTTCTAGCTTTGACAAACAGGTTTTTAGACTTTCAAGATATTCTCGATCCTCAGTGGTTAGGATAGTTTCTAAAGTGGATAGTTGCGATAACTGACGTTGTTGCAGCCACATTTGCAGCGAGTAATAAACTTGCTCTTTCGCCAAAGCGCAATCGCTTAGAGAAACGAGACTCTGAGCAAGTTGCAAAGCAAGTTCGGGAAGACGATCGCTTTTTTCGTTGGCTAAGGATTTAAAAATTTCTCGATAAATTAAAACGGTAGTCCGCGCGATCGCATCAAGGGATTGTTTGTCGGCGATCATTTGGCTTAACTGAGGTAACCACTCCGGTAAATGGGGAGGAATATTGTAATAAATCAAATAGTAAATATCTGCGATCCAGCCAGCAATCAAACAATGACAAAGACTTAAAAATTGACACAGTGCTTCAAAATCTTTTCGATTAATTCGATAAGAAAAGTTCAGTTCTTCTAGATCGATCCCAGCCGTTTTTAAGGCTTCTACTTCTTCTAAAATAGCGAGATTAATGGCATTATCTCCCCCCAAACGCTCGATCTCTTCGCGGGGTTTTCCCAACGCTAAAAGTTTGTCTTGCGTTTCTTTCCATTTCAGCGCCCTAGCTTTAGCTGACTCTTCGAGAAACGTTTTATAAGAAAATTTAAAAATGGTTTCATAGCAATACTTTTCTTGTTGCAACCCCCAATAAGCCATCCGAAAATTGAGCGAATTATTCTCAATTTCTGTTTCTAAAATTAAAGTGGGCACTGACTTGAGTATTCCGAATAATGCTTTAATACTCGCCTCTCCATGAAACCCGCGATCGCTCCACGCTCCTCCTAAAAATTCTGTCGGACTGATTTGACTGTGTAGCGAATAGTTTTGGCTGAGAAATTCTCGCAATCCTTGAGATAATATGGGTTCAATTTCTTGCTTGGCTAGACAACATTCATCGCTCGTACAAGAAATATTAGGAAAAGCTAGAAAAATTCGTAATGGAATCGGATCTTGATGGGAACGCGACTCTAGAATTTGCTCTGGAAATAATCGTAAGGGCCAATTTTCTAGGGTTTTTTGAAGTTCTGGTAATTTTAGTGTAGTTTCTTGGATGCGATCGGCTAGTTTTGAGATGGTTTGATATTGTTGAGCGGCTAATTGCTGTTTCAGGATTCTTTCTTCATCAAAAGATTCTTGAGCATTCCAGTTGGTGAGATCAAGATTTGACGTAAATTCTTGAATAAATTCTTGAATCCCTGTTGCTTTTTCTTCTCGAATACCTAGAGAATTCAAGAAAAGTTTTGTTTGAGATTTTTGCTGGCTTTTAAAATCTTCTTGAAGACTATTTAATAGCGTGTTAGTTCCCGTATAAACTAAAGTTGTAAAGACAGGCTTAGCAACTTGAATTAATAGATTAAGCCATTGCTCCATAAAGATTTTTTTGATTGATAATTAAAAAGAGAGGGATCGCTTGCGATCGACATAGGACTCACTATTAAATCTTAAACTAAACAATATATCTTTAAAAGATTATGAAAAATTAAAATTTTAGTTATTAATTGGATAAGAGCCAAGAGACAAAGATGAAGAATAGCTTAGGAGAGGGCGTTGCATCGCTGCGGGATGATAATAGGATAATGGACTTGAGAGCCAACAATTAAGTAGAGCGATCGCTGGCTAAAAAATCAACTAGTACAGCTTGCCCTTAAATAACCCATCAGTAATAGAAGTCTAAAAGATCGACTAGTCAATTGATTGAACTTATTGATTACTGACAACTGATATTAGGGGTTAAGTCGATCGCTATTCAACCCATCCCAGAAAACCGCGATCGCTTCGAGAATCTCACGACCTCCTTGCATGAACTTGTCTCGGTCAAATTCCGGTTTAAAATAGACCTCCTCCAATTCCTCCAAGGTATGCCCAGCGTGTTGCCCCTCGACGCGGTTGTGCCAGGTAAAAAACGCTAGGTGTAGGCGTGGATGTCTCGTCTGCTTAATTCGCGTCAGTCCGTCCTCTAACTCTTGCCAAAAGCCAGCCGCCGCCCAGTTTTCCACGGCAAAGCTAGCACCCTCAGCAATTTGTGGGTCATCACTTCCATAGAGGCGGATCAACTCGTCGCAGAAATGCAAGGTTGTCGGACGACCATGCTTGCGCTTGCCAATGTCTGCGTAACTTAAACCTAACCCCTCAGCCACGCCAACCAGCCATTCAAAATGAGCCGCGCGAAAACGGCAGATCCCACCGTCTACCGTGCCCTCGGTGGCAACCAATTCGGGGTCACCTTCACGATCTTTTTCTTCCTCTGTTGTAGCGACGTGATGGGCGATCGCCTGTTCTGACTTGCGGTAGATGACACCTAACTCGTTCAACAAGATTTCTCGACTTGCCCGCGATTGTTGCAAAGTAGGCGCGTTGATTTCTTTTAACAGGGCTGCGATCAAGAATTGGTTAGAGAAGACCGAGAATTGCTTGAGGAAATGCCGCAGTTCTTCCTCTGTAGCCGTACCTTCTTGGAACCACCGAGTATAGGCGTTGTTGAGAATGATACGGTGTTGTAAGAGTTGGCGATCGACTTGAGCGAGGAAATTTTGAAAATCGTTTACTTGCTCGGCCGTTAGTTCGCCTTGGTGAAAGCGTTCCTCGATTCGTGCGGAAATCTTTAAACCACTGGGATGTGCCGCAAGAACTTGATTCATAATTAGACTCCTTAATGAACGTACAAAGTTAATCAATTGCTTAAATGTTCTTACCTCCTTGAAAAATTGCTTTCCCATTACGAAAGCCAACTGTATGAATAATCTTTGTCCTCTAAGGAAACTGCGTTCTGCGTTAGCCTCAACGGACGAAAGGTATCGATCATCACAGCGAGTTCGTCAGTCCGTTCCTTGCCAATAGAACCCTCATACATTCCTGGATGAGGCCCGTGAGGAATCCCGCCAGGATGAACGGTAAGCGATGCGCGATCAATTCCCTTTCGGGACATAAATTGCCCTTCGACGTAGTAGATGACCTCATCTGAATCGACGTTAGCGTGGTTATAGGGGGCTGGAATCGCCAGAGGATGATAATCGAACAGTCGAGGCACGAAGGAACACACAACAAAGCCAGAACCTTCAAAGGTTTGATGTACGGTAGGGGGTTGGTGAATTCGACCCGTAATTGGCTCAAAATCCTCGATATTGAAGGCATAGGGCCACAGGTGTCCATCCCAACCGATGACATCTAAGGGATGATGGTGATAGAGGTAGCTGGTAATGCGATCGCGAGCCTTAACTCGAATCTCAAACTCGCCTTTTTCATCGTAGGTAATCAGTTCTTCTGGTGGGCGAATATCTCGTTCGCAATAGGGAGCGTGTTCTAAAAACTGACCGTAACGATTGAGATAACGAGCGGGAGGCTCGATGTGTCCCCAGGCTTCAATCACAAGCATTCGCTGCTCGGTGTTTTCATCGGGAAGGATGCGCCACAGCACCCCAGTTGGAATAACTAAATAATCGCCTGGTCGATAGCGGAGAATTCCAAACTGGCTCTCCAGTAAGCCGTTACCGTCGTGGATAAAGATTACCTCATCGCCGTGGGCAAAGCGATACCAATAGGACATAGATTCCGTCGGGCGAGCTACGGAGATACAAAGATTTTCATTACCCATTAGGGGAACTCGCGCCGCGATCGCATCACCTCCCGCAGCTAGGTTTGCTGTCCGTAAATGTCGGTGGTGTAAGGCTTTTGCGTCTTCGTAGGCGATCTTCACCGTTTCCTCTAGCAACACCTTATAGATTTGGGTCGGCGGATGCAAGTGATAGAGCAGAGATTGCACGCCCGAAAAGCCGCGAGTACTAATTAACTCTTCGTGATACAGTGCGCCATCAGGTTGACGAAATTGGCTGTGTCGTTTGTGGGGAATCTGTCCTAACTTGTAGTAGTAAGTCATTGTAAGGAGTTCAGGAGTTCAGGAGTTCAGGAGTCGTAGAGACGTTGCACTGCAACGTCTGTACAAGTTCAGGAGGCAGGAGGCAGCTTTGCAGGAGGCAGGAGGGGAAGAATTTCCCAATCACCAATCACCTTCTCACCAATCACCAATCACTGATAACTGTTCAAAGATTGCCCCGCAGTGATTGCTCGCGTTCGATCGCCTCGAATAAGGCTTTGAAGTTTCCTTCACCAAAACCCTGCGCTCCATGCCGCTCGATTACCTCGAAGAACAGTGTCGGTCTGTCTTGCACGGGCTGAGTGAAAATTTGCAGCAAGTATCCATCTTCATCGCGATCCACTAAAATTCCCAGTTCCGCTAGCTGCTCGATTGGCTCGTTGATAGTGCCTACCCGCTCTTCCAAGCGATCGTAATAGGCTTTTGGGGTAGCTAAAAATTCAACGCCTGCTGCTTTAAGCCGCGTGACTGTCTCGATGATATTGTCAGTTGCCAGTGCAATGTGTTGAATTCCCGGCCCGCAATTATATTCCAGATACTCTTGAATCTGCGATTTCCGTTCGCCCTGGGCAGGTTCGTTGAGCGGCAATTTAATCTTGCCCGTTCCGTTCTGCATGACCTTGGACATTAACGCCGAGTACTTCGTGGAGATAGTTCTCTCGTCAAAGTGTACCAACAGGCTAAAGCCCATCGTGTCGGCGAAAAACTTCGCCCATCGCTCCATCCCACCTACCTCAACGTTTCCGACTACGTGGTCAATCCCCTTCAGCCCCGCCCCGTTATGGTTAGAGGTGACATTGTATCGAGGCACAAAGCCAGGAGCAAAGGCACTAGAGTAATCACTGCGATCGACGAATTTGATTAAAACGTCGCCGTAGGCGTGGATAGCAGAGTAGCGCAAGATCCCGCGTCCATCTTCTTCTTCAGTCGGAGCGATCGCGCCAATGGCACCTCGACTGGTTGTTTCTTTGTAGGCATCGATCGCATCTGGGACTTCTAGGGCAATGATGGCTATCCTGTCGCCGTGCTTGAGTACGCTTTGGGCGATCGGATGCTCGGCACTCAACCCCGTACTCAAAACCAAGCGGATATTTCCTTGCTCCATTACGTAGGAAGCGGTTTCGCGGCTGCCAGTTTCCAGACCCCGATAAGCCGTATTGGTAAATCCAAAACACTTCGAGTAAAAGCTTGCTGCCTGCTTAGCGTTCCCGACATAAAACTCAAGGTGGTCAAATCCCTTAATGGGGCAAAAATCGCTCATGTGAATTTCTCCTTTCCAGCAGCCTTTCCAACTGAAACTCGGAATCTGTCTTTTGCTAGCTTGACTTTTAGTTTACAAAATTAACCAAAAGCTCATAATAAGATTATAAATTTTATTTTTATGCTTTTTCAAGTGTTAAATATTAACTTATATACTTGATCTGATATCGATCTTTTACTAATCTATCTCTAGAACATCCTTTACAAGTCTAACTGGAGAGATAAATTGTCCAAGAAGAACGCTCAGATCAAGCTAGCGCTCAAAAACTCAGAGCAACTCCAACAGTTGGATGACATAGATCGCCAGATTTTGTGTCTCTTACAAGAAAACAGCCGCATCACTAGCGCGGAACTAGCTCGCCGGATTAATCTTTCAGCGCCTGGACTGCAAAAAAGACTGAGAAAACTTGAAGAAAGCGGCATCATTGCCGGATATGTTACGCTGGTCAATCGCGAGGCGTTAGGTTTAGACTTACTGTGTTTCGCACAGGTAACGCTTGCCCATCATCAGCCCGAATGTGTTGGACAGTTTTGCGATCGCGTCAAGGGATTGCCAGAAGTCCTAGAGTGCCATCATCTCAGTGGTGAATTTGACTACTTATTAAAAGTCGTCGTTGCCGACCATCAAGATCTCGAAAGGTTTCTGTTTGAGAAAATTACCCGCATTCCAGGCGTGGATAGGATTCGTACCAGTATTGTTCTCAATGAAATTAAGGCTTCGACCTCATTGCCATTAGATATTGCCAAAAATTCTTAAAATCCCCTGCTGTCTACTTGTATTCGCTTAAAAGATTTCCTCTTCTCTTTATGTGACAAATTTTTCAATAACTAATTACAATGCAAAGAAAAAGAGAGATGATGCTAAAAATGCATCAAAATGCTTCGTTTGTTACAAAAAATACAATATTCTTCATTAAAAATTGTAAATTTGAAACATTCTAAGAGAAATCGTCTGAGAACTCTAACAACTGGACACCGTTCGAGACAAAATGAGCAAGCTATCTAGACGCAAATTTATTTTAACCGCAGGTGCCACCGTCGCAGGCACGGTCATTCTTCATGGTTGTACTAGCGGCAGCAATAGCAGTCAGACTACTACCCCCTCTCCCGCCGCAACCACAAGTCCTGCTGCATCTCCCGCTACTGCAACAGGCGACGCACCCGAAGTTACCACCGCCAAACTCGGTTTTATTGCCCTGACAGACTCGGCTCCCTTGATTATTGCTAAAGAAAAGGGACTGTTCGACAAGTACGGCATGACCGGAGTAGAAGTTCTCAAACAGGCATCTTGGCCCGTCACGCGAGATAATTTAGAACTGGGTTCTGGTGGCGGCGGCATTGATGGGGCGCATATTTTGACTCCCATGCCTTATCTAATGACGTTGGGGGCAATCACCAAGACGAAACAGCCTTTGCCGATGTACATTCTTGCTCGCCTCAATACCAACGGTCAGGCAATTTCCGTTGCAAATACCTACAAAGATCTAAAGATTGGTCTAGATAACAAAGGTCTCAAAGAAGCATTGGCAAAAGCCAAAGCAGGCGGCAAAAACGAACTGAAGGTGGCAATGACTTTCCCAGGGGGAACTCACGATTTATGGATTCGCTACTGGTTAGCCGCAGGTGGAATTAACCCAGATAAAGACGTATCCACGATTCCCGTCCCGCCACCGCAGATGGTCGCCAATATGAAAGTCGGCAACATGGAAGCTTTCTGCGTAGGGGAACCTTGGAACGCTCAGTTAGTGAATCAGAAACAAGGCTACACTGCCTTAGTCACCGGAGAATTGTGGAAAGATCACCCGGAAAAAGCACTATCACTGCGAAAAGATTGGGTCGATAAAAATCCCAAAGCGGCTAAAGCCCTGTTGATGGCGGTGATGGAAGCGCAACAGTGGTGCGACAAGCCAGAAAATAAGGAGGAAATGTGCCAAATTGTCTCCCAGGATAAGTGGTTCAAAGTATCAGCCACCGATATCATAGGACGGTCTAAGGGAGAAATTGACTACGGGACGGGACGAGTAGAAAAGAATTTCCCACACGCGATGAAGTTTTGGTCTGATTTCGCTTCTTATCCCTTCAAGAGTCACGATCTTTGGTTTTTGAGCGAAAATATTCGTTGGGGCTACATTCCCGCCGATACAGACACGAAGAAGCTAGTAGATGAAGTGAACCGCGAGGATCTGTGGAGAGAAGCAGCTAAGGAACTTAAAATTGCAGATGCAGAGATTCCGAAAAGTACCTCTCGCGGCGTAGAAACTTTCTTCGATGGCGTGAAATTTGACCCAGAGAAACCAGAAGAATATCTCAAGAGCCTCAAAATTAAGAAAGTCTAAACAGTTATCTGTTATCAGTTACCCGTTTTTTTGGTAATTGGTAACTTGTAACTACTCGCTGATTATTGTTTACTGATAACTGAAAAAATGACGGCTAATTTACCAACTCGCTCTCAAGGCAACATACTATCTTCTCTATTACCTGCTCTTCAAAAATCGCCCAGAAAAATCGTAGCGCCAATTGTAGCGATCGCAATTTTTTTACTTATTTGGCAAATTTTATCTTCGGGAGAAAATCCAAATTTACCGTCCCCTTTAACCGTTCTCAAAGACACCTGGAATCCCTTGATTGTTAATCCCTTCTATGACAATGGCGGGACAGATAAAGGCTTGTTCTGGCAACTGTTAGCTAGCTTACAAAGGGTTGGAATTGGCTTTTCTTTATCGGCGATCGTAGGAATTGGACTAGGAATTTTGATCGGTTCCAATCGACTGATATACGATGCCCTAGACCCACTCTTTCAAGTCTTGCGAACGATTCCTCCTTTAGCCTGGTTGCCGATTTCCCTGGCAGCATTTCGTCAGTCCGATCCCTCGGCTATTTTTGTTATTTTCATCACAGCAATTTGGCCAATCATCATCAATACTACAGTGGGAGTCCAACAAATCCCCCAAGACTACCGTAACGTTTCGCGAGTTTTGCAACTGTCTAAACTGGAATACTTCTTCAACATTTTAATTCCCTCAGCAGTTCCCTATATTTTTACCGGACTGCGGATTGGAATTGGCTTATCTTGGCTGGCAATTGTTGCTGCCGAAATGTTGGTGGGCGGTGTGGGAATCGGCTTCTTTATTTGGGATGCCTATAATAGCTCTCGTCTCAGTCAAATTATTCTGGCACTGATCTATGTCGGCGTAGTGGGTTTATTATTAGACAGATTAGTCAGTTTTATTGCCAATCTCGTCGTTCCCGAAGAACAAAAATAAATAGTCGATTGTTGTTGGTTGTTAGTCAAAAAAACTAATAACTAACACTTAGAAATTGATAACTGATAACTGTTTACTGATAACTAATAATGTCTGCTTTTATTGAAATTGACCACATTGATAAAGTATTTACCTTAGCCAATGGGGATAGTTATATTGCTCTCAAAAATATTGAATTAAAAATAAAAAAGGGAGAATTTATTTCCTTAATTGGACACTCAGGGTGCGGTAAATCAACCTTACTCAACACGATCGCGGGATTAGATAGACCGACCACAGGAGGAGTCATTCTCGAAGGCCGAGAAGTAAAAGGGCCCGGCCCTGATCGCATGGTCGTCTTCCAAAACTACTCCCTCTTACCCTGGCTGACAGTCCGCCAAAATATCGCCCTAGCAGTCAATCGCGTCTTGAATCACTTGCCCAAAGGAGAACGGCGAGGCATTATCGAGCATAACATCAATCTAGTCGGTCTGAAACACGCAGCCGATAAGCGTCCGGCAGAATTGTCAGGGGGAATGAAACAGAGAGTGGCGATCGCTCGCGCCTTGGCAATTCGTCCCAAAGTTTTACTGCTAGACGAACCCTTTGGGGCATTGGATGCCCTCACCAGAGGCAATTTGCAAGAACGATTGATGCAGATTGTCGAAGAAAACCACGTCACAACCGTCATGGTGACGCACGATGTAGATGAGGCACTACTCCTGTCTGATCGCGTCGTCATGCTAACTACTGGGCCAGAAGCCCATATTGGACAGATTCTCGACGTACCGATTCCTCGTCCTCGTCAGCGTCTAGAAGTAGTCAACCATCCCAGTTATTACGCACTCCGCAACGAGATTGTCTACTTCCTCAACCAACAAAAGCGATCCAAGCAAAAAGTCGGACAAGTCCCTCATAGCAAAATCGCGATCGCCCGTCATGGCTTAGAAAAAGTCAACCTAGAAATCGGCTTTATTCCTCTGACAGATTGTGCGCCGCTTGTCGTTGCCAAAGAAAAAGGCTTCTTTAAGGAAGCAGGATTAGAAGAAGTGACCTTAAGCCGAGAACCCAGTTGGAAAGCGATCGCCCAAGGCGTAGCAACGGGACGTTTAGATGCAGCACAGATGGTCGCCGGAATGCCCTTGAGCATGACCATTGGTGCAGGCGGCAAACCTTCTGTTCCTATCATCACCGCTTTAGTCCTCAGTCGCAACGGCAACGCCATTACCCTAAGCAAACAATTCCAGCAATGGGAAGTTGAAAATTTGCAAGACTTGAAAGTCGCCCTATCGCGACACCCCGATAAAGTGCATACCTTCGGGATGGTTCATCCAGCTTCCATGCACAATTTTCTGTTACGCTACTGGCTGGCTTCTGGCAATATCGATCCCGATCGCGATGTCAGCCTAACAGTCATTCCGCCGCCGCAAATGGTCGCTAACCTCAAAGCTGGCAATATCGACGGTTACTGTGTGGGCGAACCCTGGAACTCTCGTGCGGTTTATGAAGGACTCGGCTATGTCATCGCCACTGACTTAGATATTTGGGCCGGACATCCAGAGAAAGTGCTAGGAGTGAGAGAAGACTGGGTAGCAAAATATCCCGAAACCCATATCGCCCTCGTCAAAGCCTTGCTGAAAGCTTGCGAATACTGCGACGATC
>CAYTUO010000024.1:0-21221 GCA_964441015.1 uncultured Pleurocapsa sp. | reverse complement strand
GGCTGGTTTACCCACTGCTGTTATTATGAGCCACCCAATTGAAAACCGCTATCAATAAGTTTAGCTTAACTGACTCCCTTCTCCCTACGAAAAATTTAGGTTTTCCCGCGCTTACGCGATCAAAGTACGCTTTGATCGCGTATCATAAAGCCTATGAAAGTCAACCGTTTCGGACGCGCTGAAATCCTCACGCCAGACCAGATAACTCTATTATTCACCCAAGGGTTCACCAATCCAAGAGATCGCGCCCTCTTCGGTATCTGTCTCTACGCGGCTGCTCGCATCAATGAAGCCTGTACCCTCTTCTATGCCGACGCGATCGGAATCAAAGGAGTGCGAGAAAAACTCGTCATTCGCTGCTTCAACACCAAAGGCAAACAAGAAACTAGAGAAATCGATATTCACCCTCGGTTACGAGAGTATCTGGAGCAATACCAGCACTCCCAACCAGTTCTCAACAAATACAACCCTTATCTATTCCCAGGCAGACACGGCAGGGGTCACATCCACAAAGCCAGCGCCGATCGCCTCCTGCGCGAAGCTTGTTACGAGCTAGAAATTGAAGGCGTTAGTACCCACAGCTTCAGGCGAACAGCATTGACGGCTATGAGCGATGCTGGCGTTCCTTTAAGGCATATTCAAGCTATCTCCGGTCATCGCACACTTGCCGCCCTAGAACGCTATCTAGGGGTCACAGATAAGCAGAAGCAACGGGCGATCTCTACCCTGAATTTTTAAGCCCGAAGCGAACAAAATCGTTGTGGCTATCGCCACAGTTTGTTGATCTGGGGAAAGGTCTTCCCCAGACCCCTTCATATAGAGATAAGAATACACAAATTAAAAAATCCTTATTTTTCAGGGGTTCTAACCTCTAACCACCTGACACGCTAATGGCAGGTGTACCCGCCATTAGCGTGTCGTGAGTAAATGTACTTATTTGTCTTAAATGGCGACAGGCTTGACGGATTTTTTTGTCGTGGTTTAGCATTTTCTTGTCGCAGATTACGTCTGAATTGGCAGGTCAACCGGACAGTATTTGTCGCCAGTAGACAACAAGGAAAATATGGATATTGCAGTTTCGACAGCCGAAGAACGACTACAACGCTTTATGCAATTGGTCAATGACCGTTTAAGCGAAGAAAAGGAAAATAAAGATAGGAAGAAAAATAAAAATTTTACTCAAATGTATCCAAAAGGTTTCGATCGGGTAATTGCAATTATTGAAGAATATCCATTAGCTGCAAAGCTGTATATGTTTCTTGCCAAACACATTGAGCCAGGAACAGGTGCTGTAGTTGCCTCTCAAGACCTACTCGCTGATGAACTAAATGTTAGTGTTCGCTCAATTCAAAGAGCAGCCAAGTGGCTTGATGAAAACAATGTTGTCTTAAAAATTCGGCTAGGAGCAGGTAGTGTTTATGCTTATTGTCTTGACCCCGATGAGGTCTGGAAAAGCTGGAATACAACCAAGAAATACGCCGCTTTCAACACCAAGACCCTAGCCCGCCAAAAGGACAACGGCGATATCAAACGCCGCCTTATGGTCATGCTTAAAGGCAACGACTCATCAGATGGATTTCGTGATGGAACTGCCGAGCCGGACACTCAGCTAACAGAAGAAAACCCAACTCACCAACTCTAGACCTCTTTGCAAGACAATTTATCGGACAGCGCAATTAAACTAAGCTTCACTGTCTTTAGCAATTAATAATTATTTTGACCATCTGCCCCTAGAAGCAAGATACTTTCCCTACATTTAGGCTATTTGTAAGACAACTTGCAATCTAAAATAACTTTTAATGTCTACATTGCACTTATAATATTTGTAATACAAAATAAATAACAACGTAGTAATTTTATAGCTTACTGCAATCAAATAAATTTGTAAAACAATTTAAATACACTGTAAGTTAAATAAATATACACTGCATGATATGGCTAAAATACCTGAAAGCACCAGCATTACGATTCGTTGTCCCTCAAGCTTAAATAACAGTATTGACTCCCAAGCAACGCAGACTAGACAAAATAAGACTGATGTAATTATCAGTATGTTACTAAGCTCTATACCGAGCTTACATCTGACCGAACGCTCTAAGTTACCTACTCGTCCTGGCATCTATTTCGTTTACACTCCCGACCATAAACTTCTCTACATCGGCAAAGCAGACAACCTGAGAACGCGATGGAATAGCCACCACAAATATCAATACTTTATCGAGTCCTCAATGGAGTGCCGTATCGGTTACTTCACGTTTGATTCTATTGATAAACTATCCGAAACTATTGAAGAGTTCCAAGCCGAACCCACCCAAACAACTACAGGTAAAGCTTTAGTTACTGCCGACCAATTTGAAGAGTTAAAGCAGCAAGTTGAAGCCCTTCAACAGCAGTTTAATAATACCTTTTCAACTCTGACTTCTTTGGGCATAGAGGCGATCGCTAAGAAACTAGAAGTTTACCAGCCCCCTCGCGGACTCCAAGAGTGGAATCATACCCCCCAAGACAACAGAGAAGGGATTACCAGAAGCGACCTGATCAAGCGACTCGGTTTCGATTCAACCAAAGCCTTTGAAGATACCGCCGCCGTTCTTGAACTAGACCCGATCAAATATCTAGAAGAGTTAAGCGGCTGGCAGAATCGACCTGTAGAATCCGGTAGCAGCAGGACGAGATTCTTCCCACCTGAATAAAAGGATTTACCTTTAGTTCAGTCAAGCTGAATAGTACAAATGTTTAACTACATGATTATGAATACCATACGTGTCAAGTTTTGGCTGTGATGCTTACTGTGTATGGATTAGAGTTAATTATAAATCTACAGCAAATTTACTGTACAATTACAGCGTATTTGCTGTAGATTTTTTGACCTGGAGATTGCCTAAGATGAGATTAGTTGATCCAGAAACTGGAGAGGTCTTTTTAGGGCTTGCAGTGCATCTGAAAAAGCGTTATCCGAGGGAAATACAACAATATGGCTTCATGATTATGTTTCGGGCTGCTTGGGATTATTTAGCATCGATTGACGACCTTGCGGGTCGAGATTATAGAGTTTTTCATAGATTACTAGCTCAGTTAGAGTTTGAAAACTGGATCTCTATATCACAACAGACTATTGCAGAAGACTTAAACATTCACCAACAAGATGTAGCTAAGTCAATTAAAAAGCTAATTAAGCATCAAATTATAGAACAGCGAAAAGATCCATCTGATAAGCGAAGATCTATGTACCGATTTAACCCGGCTCTTGGTTGGATGGGAGATGCCGAACAGTGGAAAAAATACATGACAGAGAAAAAGAAAGAAAAAATTATTCCTTTAGCTAAACGGATTAAGTAACTTGTTCCCAGAAAAAGTAACCTACTTTTAAATGGCAGTAAAAATTTTCTTTCCCATCTGCCCCCTCGCCGGAGGCGGATTAGCTCTTGAAAACAGTGGTTCTGGAGAGCGATTAGCACAAATCTAATTTTTAACGATTGCGTTCACCCGCCGCTAGAAACCTCTCGAACTTAACGAAGAAACTCTGTACGGTCGGTGTGCAACGGGATTGTTAGATGGAATTTTTACTAATTCTTGAATTACTAAGTATATAAAATACCTCTTGACTTCCTTGTCTTTTCTTTTCCACCTTCTCAAACTCTAGGTCGAATTCCTCTGCTTTTTTTTCATCGATTTTATAAACATTGCTATCTTTATAAATCCATTTTTCGCCTTTTAGTGATTCTTCGATTAGTTCTTTTGCCAACATGGCGCTTGGATATATTTCGTTTTCCAGCGATATATCGAATCTACTACTACTCTTAAACCCTAAGTTTACATAATTATTTGGATCTCCGAAAATTACTACCGCTTCATATTTTAGTTCTTTTGCCCTTATAAATGAATGTTCTATAAGCTTTTTCCCAAAGCCTTTTCTTTGATACTCAGGAAAAATACTGACGGGGCCAAACGTCAAAATAGGTTTCTCTCTTCCGTTTCCACTTACTAATTTCGCTTTTGTATACATAATATTGCCGATTATTTTTTTATCTTTTTCAATCACATAATCCAATTCGGGAATGAAGTCTTTATGTTTCCTCATTACATGAACCAGATAATGCTCATTACAGCCAGGAACATAGATATTCCAGAATGCCTTTCTTGTTAATTCTTCTACGATTCTATAGTCTTCGCTTTTTTCATTGCGAATAATGTAATCCATATATCCTCCTACTGCCTACCTCAACCAGATTATAGGGTTTTTTTACCCTCTTTTCCAAAACTACAGCCAGCAGACCCGAAGGGGGTACGCTGGTTAGGGGGTTCCACCCCCTAAAACCCCCAGGGGCAGATGGGAAAAGAATGTTTTTCTTCCTTTTAATTGACTAAAAATGTCTGGTAGAAAAGAGATAGGATGTAAAGTCCAGCCAACACCAACCAAGCCCATCTTATAAAGCTAAACCAGCCTGATTTTACATAGTGAGAATTAATGTGGTTAAAGAGCAACATCAGCGAGACAACGATGTTATTGTAGCTTGACCAGCTTTTATCTTTTCCAACAATCCAAAGAACGAAATTACTCACAACTAGGCATACGATGATGACAAGAAACCCATCTACTGGAGGATTTGGTTTAACTTGATTTTTTGAATCCATGTTCACTTGCCTAACTCACAAATTCCCAAAATTGCTGTTCTGGGGCAAGCGAATTGCACAATTGGGTATTAAGATTCAACCCCCCTTGTTTACGTTGAAAGTCTGTTCACCGTTTGTTCACCGAACAGCCAAAAATCTTCTTTCTCATCTGCCCCAGGGGGTCTGGGGTTCAGATTCCCCCAGTAATAAATAATTGTCGAGCGGTTAGCGAGACACCGCTTAATTTGGTTACAGAAATTCACCCAAAAAGCTTTTGATTGAGCCAGGAATTAATCCCAACTACAAATCAATCGTCGCGCGAGGTACCTGTCAAATTGTTCCCAAGTTTTGCCCTTCTCAAACGGCGTGGTGTGTGGGAGCGGAGCCACGAAACGCTCGTGAGTGGCGAAGTTGACAGGAAAAGGCTTTGAGTAGAGTCAACAACAATTAACTCTTTGGGACAAATTTTCACTCGAAAAAGCGATCGCTCAGACGATCAGTGATTAGAGTGAGTTGCTGATCGCGCTCCCCCGGAGCCGCTATTGAAACCAGAGAGCAACCTAAAAAAGTAATTAAATCCAGTTTGAAATCTTAACTAGCTCGCCTTATTTAGACATGATTATTATTTCTTTAACTTCTAAAGCCCATTGACCCCACGGAGGTACAGTAGAATGAATTCTAGTTTCATTCTCTTCTTCTCAAGATGGCTGAGAAACTCAATTCATCTATCAAAATTAGGCTCTCTAAAGAAGAAAAATTTTCCTGGCAAGAAAAAGCCGTTCGCGCTGGCGTTCCCCTGTCTACTTTAATCCGAGAAGCCATGTCGAGAACGCGCACCTGGACGGCAAGCGATCACAGTTCTATTGCCGAACAAACCCGTCAAATTAGCCGCATTGGAAATAACTTAAATCAAATTGCTAAATGGGCTAACACCTATAAATCAACCGCAGAAGCCATTGAAGTGATCGAAGCCCTCAGAGCGATCGAGCTTGCCCTAACCCAACTATCAACCAACCCCTCATCTTCTTTCCCATCCGCCCCCACGCCGGAGGCGAAACAAGATGTTACTTAAATTTTTCAACCGAGGCACGGGCAAAGGCCAAACCGCCGTCGAGTATCTGCTCAAAGAGATGGATGCGAATGGAGTTAGACGAGAACCCGCCCCCGAACTCCTCAGAGGCGACCCACAACAGACAATTCAACTGATCGACTCTCTAGACTTCAAACACAAGTATCGTAGCGGCGTAATTAGCTTTGCTCCCTCCGATGCCCCAACGCCGGAGCAGCTTGAAGCGATTATGGATTCTTTTGAAAAGACTGCTTTTGCCGGACTAGATCGAGATCGCTACAGCATCTTATGGGTTAAGCACGCTCACACGGGCGATAACCGAGTCGAGCTTCATTTCATTACCCCTAGAGTAGAACTCACCACAGGCAAAAGCCTTAACATCGCACCCCCAGGCTGGGGCAATTACTTTCGCCCTTGGCGAGATTCTTGGAATTACTCGCACTCCTGGGCAAGCCCCGACGACCCGCAACGGGCTAGAGCTTATCACCCTGGCTATCAGGCTTTAGTTGATGCTAGCGATCGCCGTTTAGAGCTAGCCGAAAAATCAACTCACACAAGAGAAGATTATCGTCAAATTATTACTAACTACGTTACAGAAAACATTCGATTGGGACGGGTATCCGATCGCATGGATGCGATCGCCGTCCTCGAAAAATCTGGCTTTCAAATTACCAGAGCCGGAGAAGATTACATCACCGTATTCAACGAGAAGATCGGCAAAAAGTTGAGGTTAAAAGGAGGAATCTATAGTGCATCTTGGCGACTTGGACAAGGACTTACAGAAGAAGCTAGAAGCGGACAGGAAACAGATAGAAGCACTGCACAAACAAGAATTAGAGAAGCTGAAACAGAACTTACAACAAGAATCAAGGAGCGTGTTAAGTACCATCAAAGCCGATACGGAGAGAATGAGGCGGTTCGTCAACGCTCAATGGAAATGGTTTCTACTCCTGCCAGCAGTAACAGTTATGAGCCTCTTAATCGGTTCCTCGCTCGGCAGTTGGGCGATGATGCGATCGCTAGCCAATCTATCGCAAGAGATTCAAGCCCAAAAGAAAACCTTAGAAATCCTCAAAAACAAGACTTGGGGAGTGGAACTGTATCAAACGAACAACGGGAGATTTATTATCCTACCCCCAGACAGCCAGGAGAAGACCAATTGGCGATGCAACGGCCAACCCTGTCAGAAGCTGTAAAAGAAGACGATGAACGAGTTAGAAAGAGAGTTACTGCAAACCTTCAAGAACTTTGTAGCTCAATACGAGCAGGACAAGAAGCAGCAAAACGAACAAATCAACAACTTAGCGAAGCAAATTCAATCGTTGTCAGAGTCCATAACCACCTTGAACGAACAGGTAGAGCAATTAAACATAGCCTATCAAGACATCACGAACGTTTTAGAAGAATAAAAATGAAACGAGCGGAAGAACTCGAACGATTCAAAACCGAAATTAATCTAGTTGAATATGCTTTTAATTCTGGCTATGAGATAGACAAAAATAAGTCTTCTCAAAACTGTATTGTCCTCAAGGATAATGCGGGAGATAAAATTCTTGTTGGTGTAGACCAAGCCGAGCGCCATTATTTCTATTACTCGGTCAAAGACGATAGAGATTGTGGCTCAATTATTGATTTTGTTCAGAAGAGAAAAAACCTCAATTTAGGAGAAGTAAGACTTGAACTTAGACCCTGGATTAATAGCAGTTATTCGCCAACTTCTACACCAACTATTGAACCGATTCCCAAACCCGAACCCGCTTCAAAAGACAGGCATAAAATTCTAGCTCAGTTTGAAAGCTTCAGAGCGATCGCCCATCATCCCTATCTCAAAGAGCGAGGCATCAGCCAACAAATTACCAGCGACCCCAGATTTGAAGGAACGATCTACACCGACAGCCGAGGCAATGTTATTTTCCCTCACCGCGATCGCGATGGGGTTTGTGGCTATGAAATCCGCAACCAAGACTTTAAGGGCTTCTCTAGCGGCGGTAGTAAAGGGTTATGGGTTTCCCAAAGCTTCAAGGACGATCGGCAACTGGTCATTTGCGAAAGCCCGATTGACTGTCTGAGCTATCATCAACTTTTTCCCAACGACTCTACCCGATACTTTGCTACTGGAGGAACTATCTCTGAGCTTCAAAAAGACTTACTCAAAACGGCTTTTGAGAAGCTTCACGCTAAGGGAGGTGAGATTATCATTGCCACCGATAGGGATGAAGCCGGAAATAAACTTGCTCTAGAACTGGTCAAAATTGCCCCTGAAGGCTCGCAAATCTCTCGAAGTGTACCAGAACATCAAAAAGACTGGAACGAGGCTTTACAGGCTCAAATAGAGCGAGATCTACAACAACAGAATCAGCCAAAGCGCGATCGCGGTCGGGGACTATCTTTGTGAAATCCCGGTAGATGGCTCAATCCTAACTACTTCTTTCCCATCCGCCCCCACGCCGGAGGCGCTTTCACGCGACTTTCGTCATAGCAGGGGGAGTCGTGTATATCTAGATCAGAGTGAAACTACTTAGTAAAGTCTCAAAACGCTAGATTTTATAAGGAGTTTAGAGATTTTAGATGGTCTAATTTTTTAGAACAAATGGTCTAATTTTTTAGAATAAATGGTCTAGCCTAATTAGACTATTTATTCTAAAATTTATAGTATAGATAGTCTATTAGTGGTGGACAAGATGAAAACGAGTAAGAGTGTAAACACCTGCCGCAAAACAAAGATTATTGGAACGCAGCAATATATAAACCGTGATACGGGCGAAATTATTGACTGTCAAGTTATGGAAATTGAGGAAAGAGACGCTAACTTTCAGAAATTCTGGATCGGTCATATTCTTGCCGCCGTTGATGAATTATCGAACGCCAAAATGAAACTTGTTTTCTACATCATCAAGAATATGGACTACTCAAACAATACACTTATTAAAACAATTCAAGAAATAATAAATGAAACTGGTTTCAGCAAAATGACAGTCGTTGAAACTCTCAAAGTTCTTGAGAAATACGATATTATCAGACGAAAAACAGGTGTTATATTTTTGAACCCAAATGTTTTATTTAAGGGTGGAACCAATAAACGTCGTGCAGTTTTAATCAAATACAACGACCTAAAAACACACCCTGAATTACCTTTTAAAGACGAACAAGAGGAGAACGAAAAAGCGATAGCTTTGTCAGCAATATCTTGATTAGCAATCGATGTTTCTCTGTTCACCGAACATTCACCGAACAAAGAGGTAGAATTTGTTCACTCCTCATTCGGCGAACACAATGAACGCACAGATAGATAGATTTCCCGTTTCCGACCTGCCCGCTCGATACGACATTAAGCGCACTGCCCTATACGAAAGACTTAAGGCTCTCGACATCAAGCCGATTAAGCAAGGCAATAAATCTTACGTTGACGGCGACCAGCTTCAACTGCTAGACGACCTACACGCCCATATAGGACGAGGACACTGGGATTTTGTCGGCTCCAGAGGCTAACGTTTTCATGTCGGCTTCCCACTGGGAGGCGTTAAAGGGATGCTGGTTGCCCCGGAGCGCCGCTAAATCTTCTTTATACTCGTGAAGGTGGGAAACGTTTTTCCGCTCGCCAAAGTCTTTTCTTGAAGGTATGCTCTTCCAAGCAGGCATTTCCTGATAACAGTGGCTACAACGCCAGTAAAGCCCTCCTAAACGTATATGGCGGAGTAAAGTATATGAGCAACAAGGGCAAGTATGGTGACTCATCATGGAGAAATCCATGATTGAATTCGCCTTCCATAGGCGATGACCAGTTGTTAGGTGAGTCAGAACTTGGAGTGGCTTTTTTAATAAAGTTTTCATCTTAAAACCTTGGATGACTAATCTCTTTATTGGATGACTAATCTCTTTAATTATAACATTTTATTATATAAAATATAAGTATTTATAAATTTACTAAATTAAAATCTGAATCACCTCGCGACAGGAAACCGCCTGGAGAGTTTCTAAAGCTCGTCCTCTCCCCAAGCAATAACTTCTCAATGTGACGCTTAGGGTGTTATGAACGAAGGATGGACGGCGATAATCTCAGAGAATCGTCGAAAATCGTCGGTGTTAAACGTCAAGATGTGGGTGACTCCATGAACCAGCATCGCGGCTACCAGTCTGGTATCGTGAACTTTAACCCCCATTACCCCATGCACTCTGACCAGCCGCCGCCATTGTGCATAGATAGTAGGAGAATCCGGCAGGACGGTAAAAACGCCTTCAAGTCTCGTCAACTCGGCATCCGTCATCTCAACAGTCATTCCTAGTCCATTCCTTTCAAGCGGGCGCGTGCAAACATTCCAGAATTCAATCAGGTTCTGAGTCGAAAGACACACTTCCGAATCGCTTTCGAGTAAGGTATTAAGTGCCCCCGCAGCCGAGGGGTGCATGGGATGGTCTAACTCAATGCTTCGCAGGAGTAAGTTAGTGTCGATTAGGTAACTTGTCAGCCTCTTTCTCCGTAAATGCTTTCTCGGCTTATCGCTTCATCGGACAGATTGGGCAGATTCATCCCTCGATGGCTTTCTACCCATTCCCGAAAGGCTTGCGCTCTCTTTTTAGGACTAACGCTTACTTTCTCTGACTCTACCAGCCTAGACAGCATCGCATCAAGATGGGGTTTAATCTCTTGGGGCGTATGGTGGGTGATTTTAACCAACACAGCCGTAATCGTCTCTAAATCTTTGGAGTGGGCTTTCTCAAATTCCTGAAGGAGGGAACCGTTTTCATTCCTACCAAAGTCTTCTAAAGAAGTATCGATACTCATCTTTCCGTTATCCTTAAAAGCCAGGTTGACTCTTCAATTGTGCCACCATCGCTTCTAGCAGCGCCGCCAAGACAGATTCAGTAGACCAAATCATCAACAAATCTTATGGGCTAGGGATTTCTGCTCAGGGTTTCTGCCCCAATTCAATAAGTTTAGCTTAACTGACTCCCTTCTCCCTACGAAAAATTTAGGTTTTCCCGCGCTTACGCGATCAAAGTACGCTTTGATCGCGTATCATAAAGCCTATGAAAGTCAACCGTTTCGGACGCGCTGAAATCCTCACGCCAGACCAGATAACTCTATTATTCACCCAAGGGTTCACCAATCCAAGAGATCGCGCCCTCTTCGGTATCTGTCTCTACGCGGCTGCTCGCATCAATGAAGCCTGTACCCTCTTCTATGCCGACGCGATCGGAATCAAAGGAGTGCGAGAAAAACTCGTCATTCGCTGCTTCAACACCAAAGGCAAACAAGAAACTAGAGAAATCGATATTCACCCTCGGTTACGAGAGTATCTGGAGCAATACCAGCACTCCCAACCAGTTCTCAACAAATACAACCCTTATCTATTCCCAGGCAGACACGGCAGGGGTCACATCCACAAAGCCAGCGCCGATCGCCTCCTGCGCGAAGCTTGTTACGAGCTAGAAATTGAAGGCGTTAGTACCCACAGCTTCAGGCGAACAGCATTGACGGCTATGAGCGATGCTGGCGTTCCTTTAAGGCATATTCAAGCTATCTCCGGTCATCGCACACTTGCCGCCCTAGAACGCTATCTAGGGGTCACAGATAAGCAGAAGCAACGGGCGATCTCTACCCTGAATTTTTAAGCCCGAAGCGAACAAAATCGTTGTGGCTATCGCCACAGTTTGTTGATCTGGGGAAAGGTCTTCCCCAGACCCCTTCATATAGAGATAAGAATACACAAATTAAAAAATCCTTATTTTTCAGGGGTTCTAACCTCTAACCACCTGACACGCTAATGGCAGGTGTACCCGCCATTAGCGTGTCGTGAGTAAATGTACTTATTTGTCTTAAATGGCGACAGGCTTGACGGATTTTTTTGTCGTGGTTTAGCATTTTCTTGTCGCAGATTACGTCTGAATTGGCAGGTCAACCGGACAGTATTTGTCGCCAGTAGACAACAAGGAAAATATGGATATTGCAGTTTCGACAGCCGAAGAACGACTACAACGCTTTATGCAATTGGTCAATGACCGTTTAAGCGAAGAAAAGGAAAATAAAGATAGGAAGAAAAATAAAAATTTTACTCAAATGTATCCAAAAGGTTTCGATCGGGTAATTGCAATTATTGAAGAATATCCATTAGCTGCAAAGCTGTATATGTTTCTTGCCAAACACATTGAGCCAGGAACAGGTGCTGTAGTTGCCTCTCAAGACCTACTCGCTGATGAACTAAATGTTAGTGTTCGCTCAATTCAAAGAGCAGCCAAGTGGCTTGATGAAAACAATGTTGTCTTAAAAATTCGGCTAGGAGCAGGTAGTGTTTATGCTTATTGTCTTGACCCCGATGAGGTCTGGAAAAGCTGGAATACAACCAAGAAATACGCCGCTTTCAACACCAAGACCCTAGCCCGCCAAAAGGACAACGGCGATATCAAACGCCGCCTTATGGTCATGCTTAAAGGCAACGACTCATCAGATGGATTTCGTGATGGAACTGCCGAGCCGGACACTCAGCTAACAGAAGAAAACCCAACTCACCAACTCTAGACCTCTTTGCAAGACAATTTATCGGACAGCGCAATTAAACTAAGCTTCACTGTCTTTAGCAATTAATAATTATTTTGACCATCTGCCCCTAGAAGCAAGATACTTTCCCTACATTTAGGCTATTTGTAAGACAACTTGCAATCTAAAATAACTTTTAATGTCTACATTGCACTTATAATATTTGTAATACAAAATAAATAACAACGTAGTAATTTTATAGCTTACTGCAATCAAATAAATTTGTAAAACAATTTAAATACACTGTAAGTTAAATAAATATACACTGCATGATATGGCTAAAATACCTGAAAGCACCAGCATTACGATTCGTTGTCCCTCAAGCTTAAATAACAGTATTGACTCCCAAGCAACGCAGACTAGACAAAATAAGACTGATGTAATTATCAGTATGTTACTAAGCTCTATACCGAGCTTACATCTGACCGAACGCTCTAAGTTACCTACTCGTCCTGGCATCTATTTCGTTTACACTCCCGACCATAAACTTCTCTACATCGGCAAAGCAGACAACCTGAGAACGCGATGGAATAGCCACCACAAATATCAATACTTTATCGAGTCCTCAATGGAGTGCCGTATCGGTTACTTCACGTTTGATTCTATTGATAAACTATCCGAAACTATTGAAGAGTTCCAAGCCGAACCCACCCAAACAACTACAGGTAAAGCTTTAGTTACTGCCGACCAATTTGAAGAGTTAAAGCAGCAAGTTGAAGCCCTTCAACAGCAGTTTAATAATACCTTTTCAACTCTGACTTCTTTGGGCATAGAGGCGATCGCTAAGAAACTAGAAGTTTACCAGCCCCCTCGCGGACTCCAAGAGTGGAATCATACCCCCCAAGACAACAGAGAAGGGATTACCAGAAGCGACCTGATCAAGCGACTCGGTTTCGATTCAACCAAAGCCTTTGAAGATACCGCCGCCGTTCTTGAACTAGACCCGATCAAATATCTAGAAGAGTTAAGCGGCTGGCAGAATCGACCTGTAGAATCCGGTAGCAGCAGGACGAGATTCTTCCCACCTGAATAAAAGGATTTACCTTTAGTTCAGTCAAGCTGAATAGTACAAATGTTTAACTACATGATTATGAATACCATACGTGTCAAGTTTTGGCTGTGATGCTTACTGTGTATGGATTAGAGTTAATTATAAATCTACAGCAAATTTACTGTACAATTACAGCGTATTTGCTGTAGATTTTTTGACCTGGAGATTGCCTAAGATGAGATTAGTTGATCCAGAAACTGGAGAGGTCTTTTTAGGGCTTGCAGTGCATCTGAAAAAGCGTTATCCGAGGGAAATACAACAATATGGCTTCATGATTATGTTTCGGGCTGCTTGGGATTATTTAGCATCGATTGACGACCTTGCGGGTCGAGATTATAGAGTTTTTCATAGATTACTAGCTCAGTTAGAGTTTGAAAACTGGATCTCTATATCACAACAGACTATTGCAGAAGACTTAAACATTCACCAACAAGATGTAGCTAAGTCAATTAAAAAGCTAATTAAGCATCAAATTATAGAACAGCGAAAAGATCCATCTGATAAGCGAAGATCTATGTACCGATTTAACCCGGCTCTTGGTTGGATGGGAGATGCCGAACAGTGGAAAAAATACATGACAGAGAAAAAGAAAGAAAAAATTATTCCTTTAGCTAAACGGATTAAGTAACTTGTTCCCAGAAAAAGTAACCTACTTTTAAATGGCAGTAAAAATTTTCTTTCCCATCTGCCCCCTCGCCGGAGGCGGATTAGCTCTTGAAAACAGTGGTTCTGGAGAGCGATTAGCACAAATCTAATTTTTAACGATTGCGTTCACCCGCCGCTAGAAACCTCTCGAACTTAACGAAGAAACTCTGTACGGTCGGTGTGCAACGGGATTGTTAGATGGAATTTTTACTAATTCTTGAATTACTAAGTATATAAAATACCTCTTGACTTCCTTGTCTTTTCTTTTCCACCTTCTCAAACTCTAGGTCGAATTCCTCTGCTTTTTTTTCATCGATTTTATAAACATTGCTATCTTTATAAATCCATTTTTCGCCTTTTAGTGATTCTTCGATTAGTTCTTTTGCCAACATGGCGCTTGGATATATTTCGTTTTCCAGCGATATATCGAATCTACTACTACTCTTAAACCCTAAGTTTACATAATTATTTGGATCTCCGAAAATTACTACCGCTTCATATTTTAGTTCTTTTGCCCTTATAAATGAATGTTCTATAAGCTTTTTCCCAAAGCCTTTTCTTTGATACTCAGGAAAAATACTGACGGGGCCAAACGTCAAAATAGGTTTCTCTCTTCCGTTTCCACTTACTAATTTCGCTTTTGTATACATAATATTGCCGATTATTTTTTTATCTTTTTCAATCACATAATCCAATTCGGGAATGAAGTCTTTATGTTTCCTCATTACATGAACCAGATAATGCTCATTACAGCCAGGAACATAGATATTCCAGAATGCCTTTCTTGTTAATTCTTCTACGATTCTATAGTCTTCGCTTTTTTCATTGCGAATAATGTAATCCATATATCCTCCTACTGCCTACCTCAACCAGATTATAGGGTTTTTTTACCCTCTTTTCCAAAACTACAGCCAGCAGACCCGAAGGGGGTACGCTGGTTAGGGGGTTCCACCCCCTAAAACCCCCAGGGGCAGATGGGAAAAGAATGTTTTTCTTCCTTTTAATTGACTAAAAATGTCTGGTAGAAAAGAGATAGGATGTAAAGTCCAGCCAACACCAACCAAGCCCATCTTATAAAGCTAAACCAGCCTGATTTTACATAGTGAGAATTAATGTGGTTAAAGAGCAACATCAGCGAGACAACGATGTTATTGTAGCTTGACCAGCTTTTATCTTTTCCAACAATCCAAAGAACGAAATTACTCACAACTAGGCATACGATGATGACAAGAAACCCATCTACTGGAGGATTTGGTTTAACTTGATTTTTTGAATCCATGTTCACTTGCCTAACTCACAAATTCCCAAAATTGCTGTTCTGGGGCAAGCGAATTGCACAATTGGGTATTAAGATTCAACCCCCCTTGTTTACGTTGAAAGTCTGTTCACCGTTTGTTCACCGAACAGCCAAAAATCTTCTTTCTCATCTGCCCCAGGGGGTCTGGGGTTCAGATTCCCCCAGTAATAAATAATTGTCGAGCGGTTAGCGAGACACCGCTTAATTTGGTTACAGAAATTCACCCAAAAAGCTTTTGATTGAGCCAGGAATTAATCCCAACTACAAATCAATCGTCGCGCGAGGTACCTGTCAAATTGTTCCCAAGTTTTGCCCTTCTCAAACGGCGTGGTGTGTGGGAGCGGAGCCACGAAACGCTCGTGAGTGGCGAAGTTGACAGGAAAAGGCTTTGAGTAGAGTCAACAACAATTAACTCTTTGGGACAAATTTTCACTCGAAAAAGCGATCGCTCAGACGATCAGTGATTAGAGTGAGTTGCTGATCGCGCTCCCCCGGAGCCGCTATTGAAACCAGAGAGCAACCTAAAAAAGTAATTAAATCCAGTTTGAAATCTTAACTAGCTCGCCTTATTTAGACATGATTATTATTTCTTTAACTTCTAAAGCCCATTGACCCCACGGAGGTACAGTAGAATGAATTCTAGTTTCATTCTCTTCTTCTCAAGATGGCTGAGAAACTCAATTCATCTATCAAAATTAGGCTCTCTAAAGAAGAAAAATTTTCCTGGCAAGAAAAAGCCGTTCGCGCTGGCGTTCCCCTGTCTACTTTAATCCGAGAAGCCATGTCGAGAACGCGCACCTGGACGGCAAGCGATCACAGTTCTATTGCCGAACAAACCCGTCAAATTAGCCGCATTGGAAATAACTTAAATCAAATTGCTAAATGGGCTAACACCTATAAATCAACCGCAGAAGCCATTGAAGTGATCGAAGCCCTCAGAGCGATCGAGCTTGCCCTAACCCAACTATCAACCAACCCCTCATCTTCTTTCCCATCCGCCCCCACGCCGGAGGCGAAACAAGATGTTACTTAAATTTTTCAACCGAGGCACGGGCAAAGGCCAAACCGCCGTCGAGTATCTGCTCAAAGAGATGGATGCGAATGGAGTTAGACGAGAACCCGCCCCCGAACTCCTCAGAGGCGACCCACAACAGACAATTCAACTGATCGACTCTCTAGACTTCAAACACAAGTATCGTAGCGGCGTAATTAGCTTTGCTCCCTCCGATGCCCCAACGCCGGAGCAGCTTGAAGCGATTATGGATTCTTTTGAAAAGACTGCTTTTGCCGGACTAGATCGAGATCGCTACAGCATCTTATGGGTTAAGCACGCTCACACGGGCGATAACCGAGTCGAGCTTCATTTCATTACCCCTAGAGTAGAACTCACCACAGGCAAAAGCCTTAACATCGCACCCCCAGGCTGGGGCAATTACTTTCGCCCTTGGCGAGATTCTTGGAATTACTCGCACTCCTGGGCAAGCCCCGACGACCCGCAACGGGCTAGAGCTTATCACCCTGGCTATCAGGCTTTAGTTGATGCTAGCGATCGCCGTTTAGAGCTAGCCGAAAAATCAACTCACACAAGAGAAGATTATCGTCAAATTATTACTAACTACGTTACAGAAAACATTCGATTGGGACGGGTATCCGATCGCATGGATGCGATCGCCGTCCTCGAAAAATCTGGCTTTCAAATTACCAGAGCCGGAGAAGATTACATCACCGTATTCAACGAGAAGATCGGCAAAAAGTTGAGGTTAAAAGGAGGAATCTATAGTGCATCTTGGCGACTTGGACAAGGACTTACAGAAGAAGCTAGAAGCGGACAGGAAACAGATAGAAGCACTGCACAAACAAGAATTAGAGAAGCTGAAACAGAACTTACAACAAGAATCAAGGAGCGTGTTAAGTACCATCAAAGCCGATACGGAGAGAATGAGGCGGTTCGTCAACGCTCAATGGAAATGGTTTCTACTCCTGCCAGCAGTAACAGTTATGAGCCTCTTAATCGGTTCCTCGCTCGGCAGTTGGGCGATGATGCGATCGCTAGCCAATCTATCGCAAGAGATTCAAGCCCAAAAGAAAACCTTAGAAATCCTCAAAAACAAGACTTGGGGAGTGGAACTGTATCAAACGAACAACGGGAGATTTATTATCCTACCCCCAGACAGCCAGGAGAAGACCAATTGGCGATGCAACGGCCAACCCTGTCAGAAGCTGTAAAAGAAGACGATGAACGAGTTAGAAAGAGAGTTACTGCAAACCTTCAAGAACTTTGTAGCTCAATACGAGCAGGACAAGAAGCAGCAAAACGAACAAATCAACAACTTAGCGAAGCAAATTCAATCGTTGTCAGAGTCCATAACCACCTTGAACGAACAGGTAGAGCAATTAAACATAGCCTATCAAGACATCACGAACGTTTTAGAAGAATAAAAATGAAACGAGCGGAAGAACTCGAACGATTCAAAACCGAAATTAATCTAGTTGAATATGCTTTTAATTCTGGCTATGAGATAGACAAAAATAAGTCTTCTCAAAACTGTATTGTCCTCAAGGATAATGCGGGAGATAAAATTCTTGTTGGTGTAGACCAAGCCGAGCGCCATTATTTCTATTACTCGGTCAAAGACGATAGAGATTGTGGCTCAATTATTGATTTTGTTCAGAAGAGAAAAAACCTCAATTTAGGAGAAGTAAGACTTGAACTTAGACCCTGGATTAATAGCAGTTATTCGCCAACTTCTACACCAACTATTGAACCGATTCCCAAACCCGAACCCGCTTCAAAAGACAGGCATAAAATTCTAGCTCAGTTTGAAAGCTTCAGAGCGATCGCCCATCATCCCTATCTCAAAGAGCGAGGCATCAGCCAACAAATTACCAGCGACCCCAGATTTGAAGGAACGATCTACACCGACAGCCGAGGCAATGTTATTTTCCCTCACCGCGATCGCGATGGGGTTTGTGGCTATGAAATCCGCAACCAAGACTTTAAGGGCTTCTCTAGCGGCGGTAGTAAAGGGTTATGGGTTTCCCAAAGCTTCAAGGACGATCGGCAACTGGTCATTTGCGAAAGCCCGATTGACTGTCTGAGCTATCATCAACTTTTTCCCAACGACTCTACCCGATACTTTGCTACTGGAGGAACTATCTCTGAGCTTCAAAAAGACTTACTCAAAACGGCTTTTGAGAAGCTTCACGCTAAGGGAGGTGAGATTATCATTGCCACCGATAGGGATGAAGCCGGAAATAAACTTGCTCTAGAACTGGTCAAAATTGCCCCTGAAGGCTCGCAAATCTCTCGAAGTGTACCAGAACATCAAAAAGACTGGAACGAGGCTTTACAGGCTCAAATAGAGCGAGATCTACAACAACAGAATCAGCCAAAGCGCGATCGCGGTCGGGGACTATCTTTGTGAAATCCCGGTAGATGGCTCAATCCTAACTACTTCTTTCCCATCCGCCCCCACGCCGGAGGCGCTTTCACGCGACTTTCGTCATAGCAGGGGGAGTCGTGTATATCTAGATCAGAGTGAAACTACTTAGTAAAGTCTCAAAACGCTAGATTTTATAAGGAGTTTAGAGATTTTAGATGGTCTAATTTTTTAGAACAAATGGTCTAATTTTTTAGAATAAATGGTCTAGCCTAATTAGACTATTTATTCTAAAATTTATAGTATAGATAGTCTATTAGTGGTGGACAAGATGAAAACGAGTAAGAGTGTAAACACCTGCCGCAAAACAAAGATTATTGGAACGCAGCAATATATAAACCGTGATACGGGCGAAATTATTGACTGTCAAGTTATGGAAATTGAGGAAAGAGACGCTAACTTTCAGAAATTCTGGATCGGTCATATTCTTGCCGCCGTTGATGAATTATCGAACGCCAAAATGAAACTTGTTTTCTACATCATCAAGAATATGGACTACTCAAACAATACACTTATTAAAACAATTCAAGAAATAATAAATGAAACTGGTTTCAGCAAAATGACAGTCGTTGAAACTCTCAAAGTTCTTGAGAAATACGATATTATCAGACGAAAAACAGGTGTTATATTTTTGAACCCAAATGTTTTATTTAAGGGTGGAACCAATAAACGTCGTGCAGTTTTAATCAAATACAACGACCTAAAAACACACCCTGAATTACCTTTTAAAGACGAACAAGAGGAGAACGAAAAAGCGATAGCTTTGTCAGCAATATCTTGATTAGCAATCGATGTTTCTCTGTTCACCGAACATTCACCGAACAAAGAGGTAGAATTTGTTCACTCCTCATTCGGCGAACACAATGAACGCACAGATAGATAGATTTCCCGTTTCCGACCTGCCCGCTCGATACGACATTAAGCGCACTGCCCTATACGAAAGACTTAAGGCTCTCGACATCAAGCCGATTAAGCAAGGCAATAAATCTTACGTTGACGGCGACCAGCTTCAACTGCTAGACGACCTACACGCCCATATAGGACGAGGACACTGGGATTTTGTCGGCTCCAGAGGCTAACGTTTTCATGTCGGCTTCCCACTGGGAGGCGTTAAAGGGATGCTGGTTGCCCCGGAGCGCCGCTAAATCTTCTTTATACTCGTGAAGGTGGGAAACGTTTTTCCGCTCGCCAAAGTCTTTTCTTGAAGGTATGCTCTTCCAAGCAGGCATTTCCTGATAACAGTGGCTACAACGCCAGTAAAGCCCTCCTAAACGTATATGGCGGAGTAAAGTATATGAGCAACAAGGGCAAGTATGGTGACTCATCATGGAGAAATCCATGATTGAATTCGCCTTCCATAGGCGATGACCAGTTGTTAGGTGAGTCAGAACTTGGAGTGGCTTTTTTAATAAAGTTTTCATCTTAAAACCTTGGATGACTAATCTCTTTATTGGATGACTAATCTCTTTAATTATAACATTTTATTATATAAAATATAAGTATTTATAAATTTACTAAATTAAAATCTGAATCACCTCGCGACAGGAAACCGCCTGGAGAGTTTCTAAAGCTCGTCCTCTCCCCAAGCAATAACTTCTCAATGTGACGCTTAGGGTGTTATGAACGAAGGATGGACGGCGATAATCTCAGAGAATCGTCGAAAATCGTCGGTGTTAAACGTCAAGATGTGGGTGACTCCATGAACCAGCATCGCGGCTACCAGTCTGGTATCGTGAACTTTAACCCCCATTACCCCATGCACTCTGACCAGCCGCCGCCATTGTGCATAGATAGTAGGAGAATCCGGCAGGACGGTAAAAACGCCTTCAAGTCTCGTCAACTCGGCATCCGTCATCTCAACAGTCATTCCTAGTCCATTCCTTTCAAGCGGGCGCGTGCAAACATTCCAGAATTCAATCAGGTTCTGAGTCGAAAGACACACTTCCGAATCGCTTTCGAGTAAGGTATTAAGTGCCCCCGCAGCCGAGGGGTGCATGGGATGGTCTAACTCAATGCTTCGCAGGAGTAAGTTAGTGTCGATTAGGTAACTTGTCAGCCTCTTTCTCCGTAAATGCTTTCTCGGCTTATCGCTTCATCGGACAGATTGGGCAGATTCATCCCTCGATGGCTTTCTACCCATTCCCGAAAGGCTTGCGCTCTCTTTTTAGGACTAACGCTTACTTTCTCTGACTCTACCAGCCTAGACAGCATCGCATCAAGATGGGGTTTAATCTCTTGGGGCGTATGGTGGGTGATTTTAACCAACACAGCCGTAATCGTCTCTAAATCTTTGGAGTGGGCTTTCTCAAATTCCTGAAGGAGGGAACCGTTTTCATTCCTACCAAAGTCTTCTAAAGAAGTATCGATACTCATCTTTCCGTTATCCTTAAAAGCCAGGTTGACTCTTCAATTGTGCCACCATCGCTTCTAGCAGCGCCGCCAAGACAGATTCAGTAGACCAAATCATCAACAAATCTTATGGGCTAGGGATTTCTGCTCAGGGTTTCTGCCCCAATTCATAGCGGTTTTCAATTGAATAGATTAAAGTAAGGAAAACCAGAAAATATTAG
>CAYTUO010000023.1:13844-21328 GCA_964441015.1 uncultured Pleurocapsa sp. | reverse complement strand
TTACGCATAATTTTTCTGCCTCGGAATCCCCCGATTTATCGGTGGGAGTGTCAATCCTCGATCCGGTAGCCAAGTTCGGCTAGGCGAAAGCGAGACTGTCGCCAATTGGGTTCTACTTTGACGAATAGTTTCAGATAAACGTCTCCGGCAATTAACTTTTGGATTTGCTGGCGGGCGGCGACTCCTATGGCTTTGAGCATAGCGCCACTCTTGCCAATTAAAATTCCTTTTTGGGATTCTCGTTCTACGGCGATCGCAGCCAAAACGCGAGTGATTTTCGGGGTTTCTTCAACTTGTTCGATCACGACGGCAACCGAGTGAGGGACTTCTTGGCGAGTCAGCAGTAAAATTTGTTCTCGAATCAGTTCTCCCATGATGAAACGTTCGGGGCGATCGGTGACCAAATCAGGCGGATAATAGTAAGGGCCTGGTTCTAAGTTATCTACTAGGACGGTTTGTAAGGTTTCTAGTCCATCCCCAGTAAGCGCCGAAAATTTTACCAATTTCCAGTTGTGAGGTTCGGCAAGTCGAATATAACTGTCGTCGATCGCTTGACAATCGGACGGTTGTAGGTCAGCTTTGTTAAGTCCTAGAATAACTGGCGTTTTTGTTTTTTCTAGCAGTTCGACGATGTAGCGATCGCCCCCTCCTGACTCGACGGAACTATCTACCACAAATAGGACGATATCGACCGAATTAATCGCATTTATGGCATTTTTGACTAAAACTTTGCCGAGTTCGTGGTGAGGTTTGTGAATTCCAGGCGTATCGACAAACACGATCTGGGCCTTGTCTGTGGTGAGAATTCCCTGCAAGCGATTGCGAGTCGTTTGTGCGACGGGAGAAACGATAGCAATTTTCTGCCCTACCAGGTGATTCATGATAGTTGATTTGCCGACATTGGGACGGCCAATAATTGCCACAAATCCCGATTTAAACCCTTCTGGTGGCGTAGGAATCCTCAGAGTTATTGTTTTTGGGTCGATTTCTTGAGAATTCATCCGGCAAAATTCAGAATTCCTAAAACGTATTCGCCTTGATTGACAGAGCAATTTATGGAGAGATCGAACACTAATCCATCTGTTTCTGCATGAATATCGATTATCCTTGGCATTTCTCCTTTTTTATTAAAGCTTAAAATTTGATAGAGGCGATCGCCTACTCGAACAGAACTTTTTAAGGGTAACCTTTTTTGAATCATTCCTCCAGTCGGAGCGTAATAATTTTTAATCTGATCTCTTCTAACTAATTTTGTGTTAGTAGAAATAGGAGCATTAGAAGCGCGATCGCTGAGATTAAGAATACCTTTGGCAACGAGATAGTTTTTAATTCCCTTTGCTCCTTTTTCCACTGATTCTAAGTTCATTTGCATTCCCGAACCGAGTTCTAACGTCCAAGATTCCAGATCGAATTTAATTTCTTTGCCCAATTTTGCCAATTGCTTTTCTAGTGCTAACCAAGGTTTCATGAAAGCTTCGTCAAAGGCATCGCCGTCGTATTCTGTCATTAAGATGCCATATTCGATCAGAAAATATTTGGCACTTTCTTCCCGTCCGTGAAAACAGTAAAGATAGTCAAGACCTTGATTGCTAGAACTATGAATATCAATAACGTAATCGGCATCTAAACATAGAGATTGTAATAGATATCGATATTGCTCTCTGTAGGGAATGCTACTCGGTTTTTGGATTTGCTCTAACTGTTTTGCAAAAGCCGCTTTTTGTTTCTCTAAAAAATTATTTCTTATTGCTAGTACTTCTAAATTAACTTGGGTTTTAGCAAAAAATTCTAAATCTACGCATTCCTTTTCATAGTCCCAGAAAATCCGATTCCAATCCCTGCCATCGTAACTATTAAATCGACCCGTTGAAAAATAATGACTTCTCTGATTAGTCCCTAGAGGATTACAAACGGGAACTAGCCAAATTTCCCCAATAATTTGAGTTTCATCCAAAGCAGTCAAAAACTCAATCACTTGCTCGATCACTGCATTGCCAACAATTTCACTTCCATGTAAATTAGATTGAATATAAGCTTTTTTTCCTGATTTTTTGCCCAAAAATTTATAAACTTGAATAGATAAAATATCTCCTGATGCAAGTTTAAGGAGTTTGATATTAGAAATAGTAGGAATCATAAAAACAGAGCGACAATCGCTTTTTGAATGGCTAAATTTTAGCCTCCTATTCCCAAGCGCCCGGCCAAACCAGGACTTAAAGGAATTAAAGTTGCCAGCATCAAAAACAAGGCTAATAGTCCCCAAGCAGCGCGAGTATCGTCGGGTTCGGATAGTTCGTTAAGACTGGGACGTTCTAAATCGCGTTGTAAAAATACAATTAAAATCGCCCAATAGAGGGGAATAGGATTGCCAGGATTAATCAGAGCAACTAGACCTAAAATGGCCAGGGTAGCGATCGTCGTGCGTCTTGCTGTTTTTCGTCCGTAGATGGCTTGAACGATCCGTCCTCCATCGAGTTGTCCGGCGGGGAGCAAATTCAAGGCAGTAATCACTAAACCCAACCAACCCAATAGCGTTAAAGGATGAACGTCCACGATCGCCTTGTGTAATTCTGACCCTAGAACGACTCTAGCAAGACTTCCCACTAAAATCGAACCTTGAAAGAACTGACTAGGAATTTGAAAGAGACTGCCCGGATGGGACAAAATGAGTCCCACAATTAACATAACTAGGGAAACGATACCGCCCAAAGCTGGCCCGGCTAAAGCGATGTCAAATAAAGCGGTTCTGCTGGGAAGCAGGGATTCAAAGCGGGTAATTGCCCCAAACGAGCCAATCTGCCAAGTTGGGAGGAAAAAAGGAACGCTGAGGCGGATATTATAACGTTTAGCGATGAGACGATGACCGATTTCGTGAGCGGCTAGGGTTGTCCAAAGTCCGAGACTCAGGGGAATCGCTTCTTGATAGCGACCTAGATTGTTGAAGAAATCAAATCCTAGCAGGATGCCGGAGGCTTCTAAACTAGTGGCAATGGTGGCGGCGAGCAAAACGAGGGCTAAATTTTTCTGAGCTAGGGTGGTGGGTTGGGGGTCGTTAGTGCTAGGAAGAACGATAACAACGGGTTTTCCTTCCGTTCCTTCCACAAAAAACAGACGATATTTTTCGCCAAAATACTCTTTTAATTTGTCTGAGAGGCGAGTATAGACCGTATCTGGTTCACCTCGGAGATTACCTCTAAAAATTGCGCCTTCTTGGTAGGAAATGGTTTCTGTAGCGAAAAAGGTATCTATACCAAAAATGCTTTTGATCAGTTTGAGGTCTTCTTCTGGAATAGGTAATACTTCTGAAACAATAGTTTGTGTTGGTTCTTCGGAGGGTTGGGGAAGATTAGCGTCCTCTTGAGCTTTTAGCCGTTGGGCAGCTTTCTCGCGCAACATGGTTTCTTGTCCTGCTGCTCTGAGGCGATTGCCCAAATAGATATAAGCAATGACTGAAGTGACGAGCAGAAAGAGAATGCCTACCAGATTGAGGTAAATTCCCGCCGCAAATAAGCCAAAGAAAAGCAGCCAAGGAGCCATAAGGATGACGGATTGCAACCAGGCTAAAATCCCTAATTTACCGTAGGTTCTCGCTCGATTGTAGCCCCAAGCTAAAATTCCCAATGCCGCTAGAAGGATTAAAACAATTGCAGTCGTTTCTGATGTATTCAACATTTTGGCTTAATCTCTACTGTTGACTCTGACATTCGAGAGCAGCGCGAAGATTTCCTTGATATTTTTCTAAGAGGCGATCGCCTGCTTCAGCATCCAATCCGCTCCAGTGCATTAACAAAGCGAGTTTAACCCGTTTGCCACTGCGCTCTAATAAATTCTCGGCTTCTTGACGGCTTAATTGGGTTAGATCTTGGAGGATACGCAAGGCGCGATCGTGGAGTTTTCGATTGGTGACAGCCACATCTACCATGCGATTGCCGTAGACTTTCCCCAGACGTACCATCACTCCCGTGGAAAGGATATTTAAGGCCATTTTAGTCACGGTTCCGGCTTTTAGTCGCGTCGATCCGGCTAGGATTTCCGGGCCAGTCAGCAAGCGGATATCCAAATCGGCCTTGACGGGCACTTGTTCGATGGGAACACAGCTAATAGCAACCGTTACCGCGCCTCGTTGCTTGGCGGCTTCGAGTGCCCCGTGTACGAATGGCGTTGTTCCTCCGGCCGTAATGCCTACCACGATATCTAATTCATGAATATGTCGTTCGGCGATCGCAGCAATCCCGTCTTCTTTTCGATCTTCTAAATTTTCCGAACTGCGAACGAGGGCTGACGCGCCTCCAGCAATAATTCCCTGTACCATTTCTGACGGCGTGCAGAAAGTTGGAGGACATTCTGCTGCATCTAGAACTCCCAAGCGTCCGCTCGTTCCCGCCCCCACATAAAAAAGCCTTCCCCCTCGTCGCAGTGCTTCGGCAGCTAGATCGATCGCCTTGGCTAATTCTACCCGTGCCTTGGCAATTGCTGCTAGGGTTTGTGCGTCTTCTTGATTGAACAGATCGACCAATTCTACCGATGTCAGTCGATCCAAATTGTGACTGCTAGGATTAATCTGCTCGGTCAGCAGATGACCTCTTTCTTGTAATGTTTCCATTGTCAATTGTCAAGTGTGAATTGCTTAGAGTAGCCCTTCGAGCCGACGACGGATGCTGTCTAACTCAGACTGGGAGATTTCTGACTCGGTTTCCTTGGCGGTTTCTGTTTCGGGATAGCTTCCGTCTGACTTCCAGTCGGTACTATCGACATTTTTGTCTGGGGGAATGCTTAACATTCCTTCTCCGATAAGTTCCCAATCATAGTTGGTACTGCGACAAAATTCTTTTATTTCTTCAGAGTCGATCGCCTCAACGGTTGGAGTCGGGAAATCTTGGGCTTCTAACAAAAGAGCATAGCGAGTTGCGTCATCTTCTGACTCAAACATCAACACTTTATTGCGATCGCCAATTTGGATGGTGTGGATACCTTCATTATCTGTTCGGGCGTTGAATAATAATACGAATACGCGCATAGTTAACCCTCCTATAGGGATTAGCCTTAGCTACAGGAGCATCGAGAATCGATCTTTATTTACAATAGAATAGCCAAGATCGAAGACAATTGAACATCAAACCTTTCCAAAGGATATTTGATCCAGGCAAGCGGGATGATCGCACTACTATTTAATTGACGGAATGTTGCGCGATCGCTCTGAGGGTATTTTCTAGGGTATCTTCATAAATGCCAAAGAATAACGCTCGGTTAGTCGAACCCGGATCGATACTGACTTGATGCGTCACTAAAACGCGATCGCCCCCAATCGGTTCGAGTCGCCAAAACCCTTTGAGCGAGTCTACATCTCCGTCAACAAGGTTAAACTCAATCTGTCGAGGATAGGTTTCTGTTGCAGCAATGCGAACGCGAGATCTTTTACTAAAAATCAGTGCTTGAATGAGATAAACTTGCTCGAAAACTTTTCGATTTCCCTTCGTTTCCAATAGCTGACTGGAAACCACGTTAGGAAAATAGTTCTCGAAATTGTTATAGTCAGTAAGCAATTTCCAGACAGTCGCAACGGGTGCTGCTACTAAGACTCTTCCGGTATATTGCCCATTTTGACCTGTCAGAATGACTTGACCTGCTCTCAATGAGGTTTGTTCTTGGGCGCTCAATCCTCCGATTGGATGGCTAGAGGCTTTGGCCAAGGGAGAAGACAACAAAGCTACGGTTGTAGTTAGCGCGATCGCCCCGGCACAACTTGTTAATAATCGACGATAGGCTACAGGATTGGAAGTTGGAGACATTTAATACCTTTAATACTTTTTAACATAGTAGTTCAGTAGAAAAGTAGTTAGTAGTTCCGTAGAAAAGCAGAAAACTTTTTCTATTACAATCGTGTACTCCTGAACTCCTAAGTTAGGCAAAGCCTAACCTACACTCCTGAACTCCCTTGTCCTCCTTATCTCCCTCGTCTCCCCACACTTCCCACACTCCCAATCACCTTCTCACCTTCTCACCTTCTCACCTTCTCACCAATCCCCTATCACCTCAATCCAATAGCGCTGTCGCTGAAATGGATAGGTTGGCAATACGACTTTGCGACGGGAATAGTTGCGATCAAAACCCAACCAGTCTATCGGCACTCCTTTTAGGTATAGCTGAAGCAAATTTTCTAAAATTTCCTGCCAATCGTCTTGCTTTTGAGACAAATTGGGTAAATCAATCTCTTTTTCTTGGGGCAAATATGGCTTTTCTACGGAATGATTAATACTTGAAACTCGTCCTTGCATGACTCCTATTGCTTGTTGTCCCTTGGTAAAAGCTGTTAACTTGGCTTGTAGTTCTGAGGTTGAAGCAGCGATAATTCCCAATCGATAGTCAAAGTGCGATCGCCCTGCATTCGCAGTAAAGCAGATATCTCCAATTTTTAAAGCTGGATGAGAATTTAGAAGGTCCGCATAACGTTGCGCCAATTCTCTCAAAGCTTTCTCACTTTTCGCCGAAAGCGTCAGCACATGCAAAGGACGTTCCCTTTCTTCTCTGCTCTTCTGTCTTTCTCCTGGGGCTTCTGCCAAGATAACATGAGCGTTGGTGCCGTTAAAGCCAAAGGAACTAACTCCCGCGATTCGCTGTTTGTCTGTGCTAGTCCAGGATATTCTCTCTGTTGCTACCTTAATCGGCAGTTTATCCCAGTCGAGATGAGGGTTGGGCGTTTGGAAATGCAGATTGGGGGGAATTTCTGCGTGTTGGAGTGCTAGAACGACTTTAATTAAACTTGCAATGCCCGCCGCCGCTTCTAAGTGACCGATATTTGTCTTAACTGAACCAATGATGAGGGGTTCATCTAAAGAGCGTTCTTTAGCAAAAACTTCAGCGATCGCACCTACTTCAATGGGATCTCCCAAAGCAGTACCAGTCCCATGAGTTTCAATATAGCTGACTTGGTTAGCTTCAAGGGAACTGTTGCTTAATGCCTGTCGAATGACCGCTTGCTGTGAGGGGCCGTTAGGGACGGTGAGTCCACTTGTGCGACCATCTTGGTTGATCGCCGAACCATAAATAACAGCCAAGATATTGTCTTTTGAGTCAACAGCATCGCTAAGGCGCTTGAGAACAATGACTCCGCATCCTTCAGCACGCACAAAACCGTTAGCCGAAGCATCAAACGTCTTGCAGCGACCTTCGGGAGAGAGCATTTTCGCTTTTGAGAAATTAATACTGGTTTCTGGGGAGAGAATTCGGTTGACTCCTCCAGCTAAAGCCAAATCGCATTCGCGATCACGCAAACTTTTGCAAGCTAAATGAACGGCAACCAAGGAGGAAGAACAAGCGGTATCGATCGATAGACTTGGCCCGTTCAAGCCGAAAATATAAGACAAACGACCCGATGCTAGGCTGTGAGTGTTGCCTGTTGTCAGATAAGCATCAATTTCCGTTGGTTTTCGAGCGAGCAAGCGATGCCAATAGTCGATACTGCAAATGCCGACAAATACCCCTGT
>CAYTUO010000023.1:0-13834 GCA_964441015.1 uncultured Pleurocapsa sp. | reverse complement strand
GAGTCCCCATGAGTCCCTCTGGTGCCAAACCTGCGTTTTCTAGGGCTTCCCAGCTTACCTCTAGCAGCAGGCGTTGTTGGGGGTCAAGACTTAACGCTTCTCGCGGAGCAATGCGAAAAAACTGAGCATCAAATTCTTGTAAGTGAGGGACAAACCCCCCGTAACGATTGCAAATTTTCCCTGGAGTATCTGGGGTTGAACTATAGTAAGTCTCCAGATTCCATCGATCTTGAGGAACTTCCGTAATGGCATCTTTCCCATCGTGCAATAACTTCCAGAAAGCCTCTGGCGTGTCAGCACCGCCTGGAAAGCGACATCCCATGCCGACAATGGCGATCGGTTCGTTTTTAGCACGTTCTAGCGCTTCTAGCTTGGCTTGCATCTGCTTGAGCGCCAATAGTGCGCGTTTAGTCGGGGATAGGGATTCTGTTGGTTCGGAGGAAGTTTCCATCTGACAGGGAATTTCGCGATCACACGGGCAAAATTTTAGCAGGATTGATTATCTGTCAAGATTTAATTGAGGGATAAATCTCCCCCTGCCTCCCCTGCCTCCTCTGCTCCCCCTGCTTGTCTCAACCCATCATTTTAAAATTGACAGACCACTAGCTACTCCTGTGCGATTAACTTTGCCAGCAATTGAGCGTCCAATGATGACCTTTTATTGCTATGGTAGCTACATACTCGGCACTAGGAAGAAAAGAATACAATCTCCATTGAGCAGCAGCTTGAGAATCTCCATCGATACTATACAGGCGTACTGGTTCGTTGGGAAGCAAAGAAACTTCAATTCGATTCAAAGAACCTGCTAGTCCATCTCCAGTCGCTTTTAAATAGGCTTCCTTCGCCGTCCAGCCTCGAAAAAACGCCATTAACTTTTCCTTGTCTGGCAAAGCGTTAATGATAGCTGATTCTTGTGCTGAAAAAAAGCGCTGGGCAATTTTGTCTGCATCATCGAGAGGACGAAGATATTCTAGATCGACACCGATCGCGCGATCGCGGGTGAATCCATAGAGTGCCAGTTCTTGAGAATGAGATACATTGAATTGAATTTTCTCCCCGCCATAGCTTTCTGCCAATTTTGGTTTACCGCGAGGACTATACTCAAACTGTAATTGCTGGGGTTCAATTCCCAAATAGCGACCTAAGATCGTTCTCAGCGTACCGCGACCCACAATAAAACGATTTCTATGCTGCTCGAAATAAAATCGCTCTGCCCTAGCTTTTTCATCTGCTGAGAGGACTTTAGCCAAGTCTTGAACCCCTTCTCTAGGCAAGTCCAGATTAGCACGCCACAGATGAATTTCATGGCTCAATAATGTTAAGTCTTGCGGTGGAGTTTGCCACATTAGGATTGTCTAATACATACATAAAGAGTCCAACCCCCAAGATACCAGGTCGATAGTCGCCTACAGAACAAAAACCAGAAATCATTGCTGTTCCTTAGCTCTAGGCTTGAAAATCCTGATAAGCTAATGAAAGTAAACCTGTAGTAATTTCGATATAAAAAAGATTATGATCCTGCCAGGTGCCACTGTTCGCGTCATTAATCCCGATGATACTTACTACCTTTTTGAAGGATTAGTACAACGAGTCAGCGATGGTAAAGTTGCAGTCTTATTTGAAAGCGGCAACTGGGATAAATTAGTGACTTTTAACCTGTCAGAGTTGGAAGAGGTCGAGCTAACAGCAGGCAAGAAAAAATAAGGATTAGTCATGGGGAATGGGGAGTGTGGGGACAGTTACCAGTTATCAGTTATCAGTGATTGGTGATTGGTGATTGGTGACTGATAACTGATAACTGATAACTGATAACTGATAAAAATATGCGCCTTCCCCTACCTCAATTTTCTACCGATAATCGCCATCCCGATCGCATTGCTGAAGTGATCGAGACAACGACAACGGGTTTTTTAGCTCAATGCTTAGAACCCGAAGAGCTAACCTTTCCTGCAATGCCGCCTTTTGCAAGCTGGGTTAAGGCGATCGACGAAGAATCGGGGAATAAGATCATAGGAGTGGTTACTTATGTCACGACTTCCCCTATTGATTCGGTGCATCGGGCCGTTGCGTTAGGATTATCTTTGGCAGAGTTGCGCGAACAACAGCCACAAATTTTTGCCATGCTTAAAACCGAATTTCGCGTGGCGATTCTTGGGTTTGAAATTTCACAATCTTCTCTCAACGGAAACGGTTTCAATCGCGGACAAATTTATCAATATTTACCCCCTCGTCCCCCTCAAATTCATCAAGCGGTCTACCGTTGCGAACCGACAGAAGTTGTCCGCTTCAGCGAACAGTTAGATTTTCTGCGAATTTTGCTACAAGTTAATGATGTCCCCTCAGAAGCGTTGATAGCGGCATCCATTCGAGAAATTTATCAGTTACGAAATGCCGATCGCGAATGGCTTGTACAAGTTGGTAGAAATCTCAGTATTTTACTCAAAGATGACTACGATAACTTGCGATATATTTTCAGTCAAATTAGAGTTTATTAATCATTACTGTTATTCTGTTTTTTTTCTTGTTTAAGAGAAGCTTCTAACGCTTGAATTTCTTGCCAGCGAATTTCGAGTTTTTCTTTCTCTTGTTTGAGAGATTCTTCCAACTCTTGAATTTGTTCTCGCTGGGTTTCTACTTCTAAATACCGGCGAGTCAAATCTAGACTTTGTGACGTTATTTCCTGCCGCCACTCTTCTATTCTCGCTTGTTCTTCTTGAACGAATTCAGGGGTGATAGAAGTACTACTCAAATGCTGTTGCAGTAACCCAATTACCCAATTTTTAGCATTGTTTATCTCTAAAATTTGACTTTTTTCATCTAGTTCTACCAAAACCAATAAACCTTCGCTCAGGCTATCTTCTTTTCCAATAGGTAATGTTTCTGAGTGACTGATCTCCCAAATATGTTCGGATTTTTGGAAGGCAAGTAACTGAAGTTCTGTCGTGCCTGAAGTTAAATTTTTCTTGACTTGGGCTAGGTATAACATAACCTATTGGTCAGGAGTCATGGGAAGACGTAAGAGAATTCCGTCTATATAATGAGAAAAATAGCGGACAACTGACAAATAAGACATTAAAGTCCTTTTAGATGTTGCAAGCGCTCTCGCAGGATTTCAGCTTGTTTCTGAGCTTCTGCTAAAGCCTCTCTTGCTTTTTGAACGATTTCAGTTGCAGCTTTGTTGACAAAATTAGGATTATTCAAGCGCTCTGTCAAAGATTTGATTTCTCCTTCCACTTTACTTAAATTTTTCTCTAGTTTGGCATGAAGCGCCTCAATGTCAACGATTCCACTCAAGGGAATTAAGGCTTGAACAGTCCCCACCACCCCGGCAATGACCTGTCCTATTTCCTCTTTTTTGAGAGTCGGTGTAATGGTCAATTGCTCGACTTTAGCGAGATCTTGAATGTAGATTTGACCGGATTCTAAAATAGAGCGTTCGCTTTCGCTTTCACTTTGCAGAATAACTGGGACTTTCGTCCCTGGTTTAACTCCGGCTTCGGCCCGTAAGTTACGAATGGTGCGAACTGTCCCAATCAGAAGGTCAAAAGAGTCCTCTAATGCTTGATCAATCGCGCTTGTTTCTGTTTCTGGATAAGCTTGTAGAGCAAGTACCTCATCCCTCGTCTGCGTCAGAGTGTGCCAAATTTCCTCGCTAATGTGGGGCATAAAGGGATGTAGGAGTTTCAAGATCCCTTCCAAGACGTAGGCTAGGGTTTGTTGAGCAACCAGACGAGAGTCAGCTTGAGCATCCTTTCTGAGGCGAGATTTTACCAGTTCGATATACCAGTCGCAGAAATCCCCCCAGATAAACTCATAAAGTCCTTTAGCCGCTTCTCCGAGTCCGTATGCTTCGATATAGCTTCTGGTTTGTTCGATAACTTGATGGAAGCGCGAAACAATCCAGCGATCGCACAATTCTAACGTCTCTGTTGCTGGTTGTCCCAACTGTTGGGGCGTTTGGCTATCGAGATTCATCATCACGAAGCGGGCCGCATTCCAGAGTTTGTTAGCAAAGTTGCGCGAGGCCTCGACGGACTCCGATTCCTCTGTCTTGCGATCGTAATCAAACGTAATATCTTGACCAGCACCCGCCACTTTACTAATTAAGGTGTAACGCAGGGCATCGGTGCCATACTTTTCGATCATTAACAGGGGATCGATCCCGTTCCCTTTAGATTTAGACTGTTTCTGACCGTTTTCATCGAGTACCAGTCCGTGAATGTAGACATCTTTAAAGGGCATCTGATCGGTAAAATGCCCTGCCATCATGGTCATGCGGGCCACCCAGAAGAAAATGATATCAAATCCGGTTACTAGGACACTGCTAGGATAGTAAGTTTTTAAATCTGTAGTTTCTTGGGGCCATCCCATCGTCGAGAAGGGCCACAAACCAGAGGAAAACCAAGTATCGAGAACGTCGGGATCTTGTTCTAGCTGAATCTTGTCTCCGTATTGCTGTTTTGCTTTTTGCCGCGCTTCCTCTTCGCTGTAGGCAACGACGAAAGGCGTATGGTCGGCAATTGCGCCGTTGGTTTCGCTAACGACGTACCAAGCGGGAATTTGATGTCCCCACCACAACTGACGGGAGATACACCAATCTTTGATTTTAATCAGCCAATCGCGATAAACTTTCATCCAGCGATCGGGCACAAATCGCGGGGAATTCTTTTCCTCTAAGAACTTCAAGGCTTTTTGGGCAAGGGATTCTATCTTAACGAACCACTGAGTTGACAGGATGGGTTCGACGGGAACCTTACCGCGATCGCTATAGGGAACGGTATGGCGATAGGGTTCGATTTTAACTAAGAATCCATCTTCTTCTAACCGCGATACGACATTTTTTCGGGCAACGAAGCGATCTTGTCCGGCAAAGTCACCCGCATTTTCATTTAACGTGCCGTCTTTGTTCATTATGTTGATAAACGGCAGTTGGTGGCGCTTGCCCATCTCAAAATCATTGAGATCGTGGGCGGGCGTTACTTTTACGCAACCCGTTCCAAATTGAGGATCGACCAATTCATCGGCAATAATCGGGATTTCCCGCCCCATAATTGGCAGCGTCAGGGTTTTGCCAATTATCTGCTTGTAGCGATCGTCATTGGGATTTACCGCTACTGCCGTATCTCCTAACATGGTTTCGGGGCGAGTGGTTGCTACTTCGACATAACCCGTCCCATCCGTCAGAGGATAGCGGAAATGCCATAAATTTCCGTCTACTTCTTTGCTTTCTACTTCTAAATCCGATACCGCCGACTGAGATTCGGGACACCAGTTTACCAGGTAATTTCCCCGATAAATGAGTCCCTCTTGATAGAGTTGTATAAAAGCCCTTTTGACTGCGTGAGATAAATTTTCATCTAGGGTAAATCGTTCCCGCGACCAATCCGCCGAGAGTCCCAGGCGTTTGAGTTGGTTGACAATCTTCCCGCCCGATTCTTTCTTCCACTGCCACGCCCTTTCTAAAAATTTCTCTCGTCCGATCTCGTAGCGAGTTTTACCTTCTTCCTTTAACTGCTTTTCCAAAAGCGTCTGTACTGCAATGCTGGCGTGATCGGTTCCAGGCAAACAGAGGGTATTGTAGCCGCACATTCGATGGTAGCGCACCAGAACATCCATCAGGGACGTATTAAAAGCGTGTCCCATGTGCAAACTTCCTGTAACGTTCGGAGGTGGAATGACGATGCAGTAAGTTTCGCCGCCGAGTTCGGGATTGGCTTGAAAAACTTGGTTTTCTTCCCAGTACTGCTGCCATTTGGCTTCTGTCGTCTTGGGTTCGTATTGCGTTGGCAGGATCGGTAAAGTTGCAGTCATTGAAAAAATGGGAATGAGGCTTTTAATCCCTACTGGATATTAAGAATTGTTTTACTACCCTAGTCTACTATTCTTTAATCACGGCGGAAATCCAGAACCGAATCAAAATAGCCAAAAACCTTACGATGCAAGCATTTTGAATTTTTAATGTTGAATTTTTAATTTTTAATTCCGCGAAGCGGTACTAGGCAGACTCAAACTGAACGCGCTCTATAAAGTTTTGTATGCGCTGCCAAACTTGTTCTAACAGATCGGGAAAATCAGCATCAAACCACTCAATTTCAGGATAAGCTCGAAACCAAGTCCGTTGGCGTTTAGCAAATTGACGAGTATGTAAAACAATTAAATCTTTTGCCTGGGATAAAGAAATTTCACCGGCAAGATACTGCTTGATTTCTTGATAACCTAATGTGTCTAAAAGAGGCAAATTCCAACCGTATTTTTGACCCAATCGCTCAACTTCTGCGACTAATCCAACTTCTATCATTTTTTCTGTTCGTTGTTCGATTCGCTTTCTTAAAACTTCTGTTTCGCAATCCAAACCAAGTTGCAAAATCGGGTAATCGGGAGGATTTTCTCCCTGTTGCTCGGAAATCGGTTTTCCCGTCACGTAAAAAACTTCTAATGCTCTTAAAGTTCTCACTTCATCGTTAGGATGAATTTTTTTAGCTGCGATCAGATCGACTTGACACAAAAAAGCATACAGTTGAATTTGTCCTAGAGATTGCAGTTGCGATCGCAACTCTAGCTGGGGCGATACCCTTGGAATTTTTAACCCTTTGACAATTGATTTGAGATACAAACCCGTCCCTCCTACTAGGAGAAGAGGAGTGTAAGAGGTGTGGAAAGACAATTCGGAATTGTAGATTTTGGATTTTGGATTTTGGATTTTGGATTGTTTCTCCTCTGCTCCCTCTGCTCCCTCTGCTCCCTCTGCTCCCCTGCTCCCTTGTCCCCCTTCTGCTTTCTGTCTTATTATCGCTTGCACTTTTTCCTGATACTGTGCCAGAGTGAGAGTTTCAGTCGGATCGCAGATATCGATGAGATAGTGGCGAACTAGCTGTTGTTCCGCCAGAGTTGGTTTAGCAGTCCCGATGTCAAATTCTCGATAGACTTGACGAGAATCCGCACTAATAATCACAGAATTGAGCCTTTGCGCTAATTCTAAAGCTAAGCCAGATTTTCCTGTAGCAGTAGCACCGCAGATAGCTATTAAAGGGATTTTCATCTCTCCTTAAATCCAGTTTATGTTTCGCTTTTTTGCCTTATTTTGCAAAAAATTAATATGTGTAACGTTTGTTGGCAATAGGATCTCATTGAGGGGAACCAGTGATACTTTATAAATAAGGCACAAGGAAGTAGAACAACACAAGCTTCCAAGGAAAAAAAGATTAGAGCCTGTGCCTCCTGCTCCAATCAACGCAGCATCTTTCTGTTTATCTAGACACAAACGGTTAAAGGTGGTTTCGCCTATAAAATTTTAAAGGTTCTTCTTCAACAAGCGCATATAGGCGGCCCACAATCAACGCCTGAGTCGGCAATCGAAAGGTCTGAGAAGCGAGAAAGAGTGTTGTGGTAGTGTTATCCACCTTAGTTAGTTACGCTTAATTGGTTTATTTAACATCTAGGAGTCCATATCGTTTGTACATTTCGTAACCCGTCCAAAAAGGGCGGGTAAATTGTTTTTATAGTTGACTGAATTACAGAATCTTTGAATGGCTTGTCGAATTTGAGTTCGCGTAATTCTACCCCAGAATTCAACCTGGCCTATGTCATCTACTACTCACGCCTTGAAGGAATGGGCAGTTGCCGTTAATGCTTTAGAAGCGGGTAAAACCATTTTACTGCTGCGTAAAGGTGGTATTCGAGAGGTGGGAGGGCGTTTTCAAGTTCAGTATCCACAAGCGTTACTTTATCCTACCTACGAGCATCAAAAACCCAATCTCCTGAAACCAGAATATGCACGACAGGTAACGCCCGTAACTTCCGGTTGGCATCCAGAAAGCGTTCGTATTGGTAGTTGGGCAGAGATTACCGATATTTTTTGCATTACGGAAGAGTCTATTGTCGATCGCTTACTGCCCTATCATATTTGGAACGAGAAATTAGCGAGCGATCGCTTTCACTGGAAACCCCGTCAACCTTTATACGTTCTTTTATTGCGCGTCTACAAACTTTCTCAACCGTTAACTATTCCCTACTCTCCAGAATATGGGGGCTGTAAATCTTGGCTCGATTTATTACAATCTGTTTCTCTAGAAGGAAGTGTTCCCATTTTCCAGGAAACTCAGTATGTTCAACAAGTAGAGGCAATTCGCCAAATCGTTAAAGGGAACATCCCATTTTTGCAAATTCATCATAGGTAATGTGAGCATCTTGCTCGCCTTGAGAGGTTTGTGAACGAGATGCTCATAAGACAATTACATATTTGGGAGGTTCCCTCGTTAAGCAAGTAGATCAAGCGACTGTATACGCTGCTATCAGATAATCACAATGTCCTCAAAACCAATAACAGGTTTAGTCGTGAGAGTCGCGATTTGGACTTGAGCGATCGCACCCGTTCCGTCAGAATCAAAGAAGAGTGCGCCAGTCGATTGATTGTAGATAAAGCGATCGCTCGTATCTGCTGCTGCCGTACCCAAGACCAACTGAGCCTCAAGTAGTGTACCAGCAACGAGTCCGCCGCCAAAACCCACATCGTCAACGCGAATCGTATCGTCGAGCGAGTTAAAATCGGTAATGGAATCGAGCTTATTGTTGGGGGAAAAGAAGGTAAAGAAATCTTGCCCAGTCCCACCTGTAAGCGTATCGTTGCCCGCACCCCCGACCAGGTTATCGTTGCCAGATCCCCCCAAAAGCTTGTCATTTCCTGCGCCGCCGTTGAGCGTAACTGAACCGAGTGTGAAGGCAGAGGCATTGAGATTGTTATTGCTGCTTCCGCCTGTAAGGGAAGCCGTTTCAATATTACTTAAAGAATCAGTGCCGTTACCCGTTAGGCTACTGTTGGTTAAGACAAAGTTAACGTTACCAGATTCGACCAGTCGGTCAAGACCGTCTGAGCCATTAATTGTATCGTTTCCAGTCCCGCCCGTTAGTACGTCATTAGCCGAACTGCCTGTTAGGGTATCGTTACCTGCACCGCCGTTAAGCGTGACCGAACCGAGAGTAAAGGCAGAGGCATTGAGATTGTTATTGCTGCTTCCGCCTGTAAGGGAAGCCGTTTCAATATTACTTAAAGAATCAGTGCCGTTACCCGTTAGGCTACTGTTGGTTAAGACAAAGTTAACGTTACCAGATTCGACCAGTCGGTCAAGACCGTCTGAGCCATTAATTGTATCGTTTCCAGTCCCGCCCGTTAGTACGTCATTAGCCGAACCGCCTGTTAGGGTATCGTTACCTGCACCGCCATTGAGCGTGACCGAACCAAGAGTAAAGGCAGAGGCATTGAGATTGTTATTGCTGCTTCCACCTGTTAAGGAGGCTGTTTCGATATTACTCAAAGAATCAGTGCCGTTACCCGTTAAACTGGTGTTGGTTAAGACAAAGTTAACGTTGGCAGATTCTCGTACTTGGTCGATTCCCTCTCCCCCATCGAGAATATCGTTGCCAGTTCCGCCTTCTAAAGTATCTTGCCCTGCTAGTCCATTAAGAGTATCATTGCCATCTAAACCTCTGAGGAGATTATTGCCACTGTTTCCTGTCATAACGTTGGCTAGAGCGTTGCCAGTCCCATTGCGATTAGCCCCTCCTGTCAAGATGAGGTTTTCTACATTGGCGGCTAAGGTATAGCTGACGGAAGACTGAACGGTATCTAGTCCTTCTGAGGCATTCTCGACAACCACATCTCCAGTATTATCGACGATATAGAGATCGTCTCCTGCGCCACCAATCAGGCGATCGCTGCCCGTTCCGCCGTCGAGTCGGTCGTTTCCACCAAAGCCATTGAGGGTATCGTTACCAGCTAAACCATTGAGATAGTCAATGCTATTGATGCCATTGAGGGTATCGTTGCCAGATGTACCATTGACGAGATTGATAACGGTCAAGGCAAAGGTATCGTTAGCGCTTGCCCCAGAAGGATCGGTAGCGGTAACAATAAGGTTGTAAATGCCAGCCGCATTAAGGGTAGGAGTTCCACTGATGGTACGAGTAGATGGGTTAAAGGTTAATCCGTCAGGCAGATTGGAGATGCTATAGGTGAGAAGATCTCCGTCTATATCGGCAAAAGTATTGGCTGGAATTTGGAAGGTAAAGGCATTGGTTTCAATCGCCGTTTGGTCGGGAATCTCTTGAGCGACAGTAGGAGGGTCGTTGACTCCGTTAATGATTATAGTAACTGTTGCCGTATCCGTGCCGCCATTGCCATCGCTAACGGTGTAGGTGAAGTTTTCGGTTGCGGTTTCTCCTGGTTTGAGAACTTCAAATTTTCCGTTGGGATTGTAGTTAAAAGTGCCATCGGCGTTGACAGTCAACAGCGCACCAGAGGCAAGGTTTATCTGAGTGCCCACGTTAGTTGCACTGTTGTTGACCTGGGTTATGGTCAGAGTATCCCCATCCACATCGCTGTCAGCCCCACTGCCATTGTTCGCTAGTACGTTTCCATTGAGAACTGTGTCTTCGTTAGTCGTAACTGCGTCATTTGGCGCGACTGGAGAATCGTTAACCGGAGTAATGTTGAGGGTCATTGTCGCTGGGGCAGTGGAAAAGGTCTTGCCGTCGCTGACTGAGAAGGTAAAGTTAGCGTAGGGAGTACCATTTTCATTGGCATCTGGCTTAAACTTGAACTGGGAGGCGTTAATCGCTTCAGAAGCAACTAAACTTCCTTGTGTTAGGGCTTCGCCTGTATCAACTGTACCGTTGTTGTTGGTATCGAGATAGAGAATGCCTTCAGTGGGTAAAGTATCGACTCGAACCGCTTGCAGACTGTCTCCCGCATCTACATCGCTGAAGTTAAAGTTGTTGGCACTAAAGACTAGGTTGGTATCCTCATCAGTCGTTAGAGTTTGATTGGAAGTTGTCGGAGGGGTATTAGTTGGCTGTACGAAGACAAAGTAATTAGCATCAAGGTTTAGGTTGGTTACGCCTTGAATGATGGCAACCAGTTCATCGGGTTCGCTACCAGGTTTATCAATCGATAGTCGCGTATCTGAACCCGATATTTCTAGGAGATAGTTGCTTTTAGAGCCTTGAAGCTGAATGATATCGCCTTCAGTTGGTTTAAAGTCAGTGATGCTGGCATAATCGCCTGTTCCATCGGTTAAGGGATTGCGATCGTCATAACCAAGCCAAGATACATCGCCAAGAACGAATAGATCGCTTCCCGTGCCTCCTGCCAAGGTATCATTTTTCCCAGCGCCTATCAGAACATCGTTACCACTACCAGTCGTCAGGTTCAGCCGTTCGATGTTGGAATAGTCAACCCGATTATCGGTAGTGCTAATGCTTCCCGAACCGTTATTGTGAGATGAAGATACATCGGTACTGAGGCTGGAGTAGTTTACTACTAATAAGTCATTGTCTGCACCGCCATCTACAGTATCTATTCCCAGTCCGGGATTGAGGAGATCGTTGCCAGTCCCGCCGATTAAGGTATCGTTGCCTCCACGCGCCTCTAGGGTATCGTTGCCACCTTGCCCATCTAAAGAGTCATTGCCGTCTCCTCCAATCAGGTAGTCGTTGCCACTGCTAGATTGAACGACAACTGCCTCGATACCCGCGATCGCGCCGGGGAAGATAATATCCCCAGTATAACTGGGTGCTATTTCAATGCGATCGCTCCCGCCACCGCCATCTATGGAGCCTGTGTAGGGGCCAGATAAAATGAAGATATCGTTTCCATCTCCGCCAATCGCTGTGCCCGTGCCAATTACATTGAAAGTATCGTCACCTGCGCCGCCATTGAGGGTATTATTACCAGAACCTCCATCTAGGGTATCGTCGTTGGCTCCGCCATCGATACTGTCATCGCCATCATTACCCACAAGGTAATCTCGACCTGCATTGCCAAAGATAGTATCGTTACCAGAGGTTCCGAGTATTGTGTCATTGCCACTGCCTCCACTCAAATTCATGCGCTCGATATTGGAGTAGTTAACGCTATTACCAACGGTGGAAATCGTGCCACTGTTGCCGGAATTTGTGGAAGAAATATCGGTCGTGAGGCTGGAGTAATCTACTACCAGCAGGTCATTGCCATCGCCTCCATTAACGGTATCTATTCCCAGTCCGGGATCGATGGTATCGTTGCCCAGATTGCCATCCAGACTGTCGTTTCCGCCTAAACCGAAAATCTGGTCGTTGCCGCCCAAGCCATCAATCGTGTCATTTCCTGGGGTTCCAAAGAGGGTATCGTCTCCTTCGGTAGGCGTATTAATTGTTTGTCCTTCAAAAGTGACTTCACTTAGAAAAACCCAGCTTTCAGATTGGCGATTAAGAGTGAGATCGAGTGATGTGCCAGTCAGTCCTAAATTAGAGAAGGTGACTAGGGTTGGAGTTGAACCAGATGGATCTGCGATTGCGCGATTTAAAGTTGTTCCCCCCATACTGATAATCGCACTAGCAGGAGTACGGACATTACCGAATCCATTTGCGTCATCTACATAAATAGTAACTGTATTAATGGTTACAGTACTGTCGAAGTTAAAGGTAATAGTTGGATTAATAGTAAGCCATCCAACATAGGGACCATTGCCGGGAGGAGCTTCTACAACATTCCAATTGTCGGTCGCTATAGTGCTATCTGTGAGATCGCCAAGTCCACCGCTTAGTGGAGCCAAATCAACTGTGGTTTGACCAGTACCAGTATAATTCTCGTCCCAATACTGGTAAAAACCAGCCTCGCCATTGAGCATATCATAGCTAACGGGTCTGATAAAGCTATTTAGAGAAGAAGTATTCGGTTGTACCCAAACTTCTAGGTTTTTTACTGTGTAACTCGATGAGTTGTAATTGAAAGTCCAATCAGGGTTATTGTTTCCAAGATAATTGCCGATTCCCAAATCATCGGAGGGAACTGAATCAGAAAAGCTCCACCTATTCCAAGCTAACAATGTTTGTCCAGCACCATAGTTATGAATTTGCATTGACCCATATCCAGCCCCAAAAGCAGGATTAATGTCTATTTGATCGCCAAAGTCATAAATAACATCGCTTGCACCAGGTATATTTGAACCATTTGGTTGGCGGTAAGCGTAAGGCCAGAACTCGATGTTTCCTGTAGCGATCCCTTGACCCGTAACAATACCTGGAACATTCGACTCAACATTCATGTTGTTAACAATCTGCTGCCAAAAGGCTCCCGAAGCACGGGTAGGCACACCAATCTTGGTCAAGTCTTGAGTAAAAGCATCCATTGATGACCATACCCATTGAGAACCACTGCCATTATCGAGTTCTAGATAATAACCAATACGACTAATTCCTCTAGGGAAAACTGTTGCTGAATTATTGATACTATAGGACGGTGTTCCATCAAATTCATAGTTTGCGTCATTAGGAATATCTAGCTGATAAATCTTGGTGTAATTGCCAATTTCTGAGACATTAGTGCTGGCATTTTGCTCGATCGCAACAACTTGCCCATCTAAGGTAACAGTTGCACTATCATCCTCAGCCCTCAACGCCGCTAACTCTCTCTCAGTCAGCGTTTCACCCCGAACCAACGCCGAAAAAATCGCTCCCTCATCTCCAATACTATCGTCTGAATTGAGCCAAGCATCGATCGCGTGTCCAATTTCTTCTAAAACAACCCTCGCGATCGCATCTACATTGCCAGCATTTTGATTGAGAAATTCTTGCCCTATAAATATAGTATCGATCGCCCTGGCATAAGCCCCATTTGCTCCATTAATGTCAGAGCGCGATCGCACTTCTATCTTGGGTATAGCGCTAAAATCTCCTGCTGCCCAAGCTGCTTGCAACTCGGTAACATCAATCCCTTCTCCAAACGCTACTTTCATCTTGGCGCTGAAGTCTGGCGAACTTGCTAGATTTTGTAACTTTTGTCTTGCCAAACTTTCCGCTT